>CAMYKF010000075.1 GCA_947258905.1 uncultured Pirellulaceae bacterium
GGCCTTCCAGGTAGTTCAACTGGTACTCGGGCGTTTGGTTTCCTGGTGACTCGCGACGCGTTTGCACAATGGTTTCCACGGTCGACCAATCCGTTTTGCGGACAGCGCATTGCGCCAGCCGCAGCCAGACGGCCGATGTGATCTGATGGTCATCAAAGTTGACGGCGCGGATTTCATTGAAGAGATTTTCAGCCAATCCGACCTGACCGTCCTGATACAATGATTCGGCCAGCCAGTACTTCGCCGGGTTATCCAGCGCGGGCGCGGCCGGGTTGTCGAGCACCGAGCGAAACAGCTCGATGGCCTGATCCCGGTTCTTGTTTTTCGTGGCGAATTCAGCCAGCGCGTAGCGGGCGTAATCGGCCAGTTCATCGTCGGGAGCCTCGTTGATGATTTGCTGCAATCGCCGTGTGGATTCCGGTATGTTATCCAGTTGGCGGGCCAGCATCGCCGCGCGATAAATCGCGTCAATGCGATAGGAACTTTCGGTCAGCTGGTCAGCCACGACCTCGAACGCCTGAAACGCCGGCTTGAACTCGCCTGCGTCGTGATAAGCCCAGCCCAGTTCGTATTGCGCAAGATCATGCAGGGCGTGTCCGGGTTGCGACGTGATAAATTCCGTGAACAAGCCGATGGCCTGACGGCTGTTCTCCTCGCCACCCAGTCGTTGCAGCGACACGGCCTTGCGGACACGGGCCTCTGGAATGAACTTCGACTCGGGGCTGGATTCAATAAGTTGAGTCAGAATTTCGACTGATTGCTGATGCTCATTTTCAGCCTGCAGTTTCTGGACCTGACCGACGATCGCTTCGCAGGCCAGTTCGCGATCGAGACCGCTCTCAATCACCGCCTTCACGCTTTCTCTGGTCAGCAATTGCTGGTCGCCCGCCCACAACAAGCCGTTGGTGCCGCGCGAAGCGAACTGCGGATCATCGGAAGCGGCGAGGATGTCGTAGAACTTGCGTGCGTTTTCCAGTTGTTCGGCTTGCAGTGATGCTTCCGCGACAACTTCGCTGGCAATCAGCACGGCCTGATCATCGGCATGCCTTGCAGCGACAGGCCCCAGAGTCTTGATGGCTTCGGGCAGTTTGCCGTTGCGGGCCAGTGCCAGCGCCAGATCGGCCTGGCAACGTATCGAGTCTGCTCCATCGGGCATCAGCTTAAGGTACTTGCGATAACGCGGAATGGCCGCCGGGTATTTGCCCTGCGCTGAAAATGCGGTTCCGATGGCAAACGAAGTCGCTGCCTCGAATTCACGATTGCCTGAGAAATCCTCAATGGTTTCCAATTCAGTGACGGCCTCGGCGAACTCGGCCGTACCGATGCGGGCCAGACCCAGCAGATATCGCCACGCCGGCAAATTGCCGACAAGTTCCGGGCGCGCGGTGACCAGATCCACAAGTTGCTGGTAACGTGTGGCGGCTTCGGCAAACCTTTGCCCGTCGTAATGTTTGCGAGCCAGTGGCTCGATGCAGCGTGTCAAGTGACTGGATTCGGGAAAGTCGGTTTCGAATTGATTGACAAGCTGTTGCAATTCCTCAAGATCGTCTCGGCGATTGGCGATATCGATTGCGACAATCGCAGCGTATTCCAGCATCCCCGGTGTCGGCTCGCCCTGTTTAACCTGGTCAATCAATTCGGCGGCCCGATCGATCTCGTTAATACGCAACGCCACCATTGCAGCGTCCAGCGCGACTCGGGTGCGCAACGTGTCATTGATTGGTTCGTTCAGCAAATCCTCGAAACGCTGCCAGCTTTCCTCCCAATGCGACTCGCTCATGTCGTGGCGGGCGATCAGGTAATTGGCTTCGGCAGCCAGTTCGGGTGTCGGTTGATTCGCCAGCAGGCGTTCGATTTCCTTGCTGGCCTGATCCCAGTCGTTGTTGGCGACCAGCGACTTGGCCAGCATCAGTCGTGCGTCATTGGCTAGCCGGTTTTGAGTTTGATCGGCAATCATTCGGTACTGTTGCTCGGCCTGGCCCGAGTTGTTGCCGCGTTCCAGCGCCTGTGCCAGTCCCAGACGGCACTTGTCCGCCAGCGACGAACCGGGATATCGTTCGAGGGATGTTTGATAAGCTTCATGCGACTGGTCGAACTTGCCCGTTCGCAAATACAACTCGCCCAGATAGGGCAAGGCAAACTCGGCCAGCGGATCATCACCAAACCGTTCCATGAACTCCTGAAATCCGGTTTCTGCAGCGGACAGGTCGTTGTTCAGGTATTTGCATTCGGCCAGGCGGAATTGAATTCGCGTAGCAAAGATACTGTCCTGATGGCGCTGGCGAAATTCGGCGAATACCGTTTCGGCTTCAGCAGGCTGATTCAGTTGAATCAACGACTCGCCGAGATAGAACGCCGCTTCGGCCGCGCGGGAATCGTCGGGGTGTTGCTCGATGAGTTCTCGGAAATATTGACTGGCCTGCTCCCATTCCTGGCGGGCGTAAGAAGCAGCGGCCAGCGCATAGATTTCCTCAGCCGTGTTTTGCGATAACGCCTGTGGCGAAGCAGTGGCTGGCAATGTGGGCGATGCCAGCGCAAACAACAACGGCAAGATCAGTGCCAGTCGGTAAATCGAATCCATTCGAATCACTTTTCGAAAAGTCAGCCGGTTCCTGATTCCAGTTTCTGCTCGCCGAGACGGAATCTCCGCGCAGAAAAACAGGTGCTTCCTTACAAAAGCACGGCAGCCGAGGCAACGGCGATGCCCAAAGTCGCTGCACACGGGGCTTGATAGCTTGGTGATGACAGCAGCAGCCGTTCTCGCTACATATCGTCGCGCGGTAGGAAAGATTGCCGAACAAATGCCCGCCACGCCATGCAATCCGCGATTGGCAGCAGATCGTATTCGACCTGCCGGTGTTGCCGATTGGCGAAGGCTTGACGGCAGAGCGGGTGCCAGCGGTTTTTCTCGCGAATCAATGAAAGGACGCGATTTGATCCAGCGGTTGTTTGCTGAGTTCCGGGACCTGAGCCCCTGCGGCCGGCTTGCCCACGACCAGAATCAGGTAGGGCCGCTCGTTTTCCGGTCGGTCAAGGATTTTGTTGAGGAATTTCATGGGGCTGGGCGTGTGTGTCAGCGTCGCTAGTCCGCACGTGTGCAAGGCGTTGACCAGAAAGCCCGTGGCGATGCCGACGGACTCGGAGACGTAGTAGTTTTTGAGCTTGTTGCCCGCTTCATCGACGCGATAGGCCCGGGCAAAGATGACAATCAGCCACGGCGCGAATTCCAGGAACGGTTTGTGTTCGTCGGTGCCCAGTATCGCCAAAGCGTCCAGCCAGTGCTGAGGCGCGCGGCTGCTGTAGAATTCGCGTTCTTCCTTTTCCGCCCCGATGCGTATCTGCTTTTTAATACCGGGATCCGAGACGACGGCGAAGTGCCATGGTTGCAGATTCGCGCCATTGGGCGCCGTGCCCGCCGCCAGCAAACACTGCTCGATGACTTCGCGCGGAACGTGTGTGTCGGCAAAGTCGCGAATGGTGCGTCGTGACTGGAGGTGTTCGTAGAATTCACGGGCCCGCTGAATTGCTTCGGCGTCGCTTAGTTCGGGCAATTCCGGTGCCGGGATGAACGGATATTGGGTCATCGGTTTGGACAAGGGTTGAAAATGTCAGTTGGCAGAGGTGAGCGGCTGCGCATCAGGATCATAGAGTGTGAGCCGTATTCATCAAAGCAGCTTCAGGACGCAGACCTGGACAGTTGCGGTGTGTGCAACATGGCCATTTGGTCCCACAAGCGGGAAAGCCGCATGGCTGATTCGCGAGTAATGGAACCGCGGGCATAAGCCAATCGCGAGTAGAGCTCGCCCAGATGGGCAGCTTCGGCCGCCAGCGGCTCGAATCGTTTGCCCGTCTCTTGGGCGAACTCCAGGGCCGTGGTTTCCGGGTCCCGCGGGCATTGCTGGTCCCGCGACCACGCTTCCATTGCCTGAAAGGTGTAAACGACCAGTTGTTCGGGCGACCAGGAATCGGCCAGGCCCGTGGTGAACGGGTTTTTGAAACTGCCGAATCCGGGCAGACGGCGACCGGGACGAGCAGCCGCAACGTGTTCAACCGCCTCTTGTGGCTTTTCCTTCTTCTTGCGATTCCACAACCGATTCCAGAATTCCGCCATCTCGGCAAGGAACGATCGAATCCACGGCATGATCTGCTCGCGATGCTTGAAGGCGAACCACAGGATGACCAGCGCTGCGACGATCCACATCAACAGCTGGATGATCTTGCCCAGACCGGCGAACAGCCCGCTGGAGCTGCTTTGCTGCTGTTGTTGCTGACTGGAGTTTTTTTGTTGTTCGGACGGCGGACGAGAGCGGCGGTTGCCCGAACGGCGGTTCCTCGACGATCCGGACCGCGACTGTTTTCCCTTTCGTTGTTGCTGTTCGCGAGTTGCCTTGCGATCCCGCTGGCCGTCTTTGGATTGCTTTCCGTCCTCAGATTGTTTTGAATCCTCGCTGTTTTCACCTTGCTTGCGATCGCCTTTTTCCGAGTCGCCCTGATTGGATTTATGTTTGGAGTTCTGATCAGAATCGCCTGAGTTTCCCTTTTGCTTACCGTCGTTTTGCTGGCCTTTTTGATTGTTTCGGTCGCCGGAGCTTTGCGAGGATTTTTGTTTCCCGGACGACTTGCCGCTGGATTTTTGTTGACCTTTCGCGTTGCCGCCAGCGTTCTCGGCATTCTTCTGGCTGCGTGTTTGACCGCTTTCGCCCTGTTGCTCATTGCCGCCACCGGATTTTCCGTCGTCGGATTGATCCTGCGAGCGATTGCTGTCCCGCGACTGTGGACCGGCATCGATGTTGGAGTTGTTTTCGCTTTGCTTTTGGCCATCCTGGCCAAAGGACTGTTGCGACGGATCAAGATTGCTGGATGTCAGCTTCGGCAGCCACGAGCCGATCGAGTACTGGGGCATGGGCCGTGGCAGAAGGAATGTGAATCCGACGATGCCGATAGCCAGAATCGTCCCGGTAATGATCCAGCGGCGGGCCACACGCAGCGGCACGCCGGAATTGTTCTCATTCAGATAACGATGCAATCCCAGCACACTGGATAACATCAGCAGCAACAGAATGGCCACCATGTAAACAAAGAAATGAAATGTCGCGGCGCTGTGCGCAGCGGTGTCGTTAACGCGCATCATCAACTGGCCGAAGCCGAACAGGGGCAAACCGGCCAGCAGAAAATAGAAGGCCCACAGGCCTGGCGTGTTGGGCTGACGCCGCCTGAAGAAGATGCCGACAAATGTCTGCCAGGGGTCGCCGGTGGATTTATTATCGCCCCCGGTTTCCGCGACTGATTCACTGACCAGCGGCGTCCCGGATTCCTCGTCCGCTGTTTTCTCGCCGCTGATTTTCTGGCGGAATCGTTCGACACGGGAAATGGCAAGATCCATCATGCCCTGGCCGGATGCGTCCCGCGTTTCGTCAATGAATGTGCAGTCCCAGGTCAAACGGCCGGCCACCCACCACACAAATGCCAGAACCAGGACCAGCTCCAGCGGGTTGCCTTGCATGAACCGGCTGGCGACCATCAGGGTGGCAATGGCCAGAACAAATCCATACAGCGAAGCGCGTTCCTGGCCTTCCTCGATCGAGATGCGGCTGATCAGCACTGCTGCTACGCTGAACAGAGTAAATATCCACTTCATGCGTCCGACCAGAGGGCCGGAATACAGGACTTCGATCAGAAAGCAAGCCACGCTGGCGACGGCGAGGATGGCCAGAGCCGGAGCGGCTACATGCATCACGATACCGCCCAGACGCTGTAGCCCGGTTTCGTTGGCGTCGTGGGTCTGGTTCATGGTGGCGATCGCGCGCTAGTCGTACTTGATCAGGCTGAACACCGGATAGGGTTCCAGCCTCTTGGCGCCTTCCAGAAATGCCAACTCGATTAGAAAGGCGCAGCCAATGATATGCGCCTGACAACGTTCGACCATTTCGCAGCAGGCCGTTACCGTGCCACCGGTGGCCAGCAAATCGTCCACAATCAACACCCGTTGACCGGGCTGCACGCCGTCAATATGCATCTCCAGCGTGTCGGTACCGTATTCCAGTTCGTAGCTGTGCGAATGCCGTTCGTAGGGCAGTTTTCCCGGTTTGCGAACGGGTACAAATCCGACATTTAGTGCCATGGCCAGTGGTGTGGCAAAAATGAATCCCCGCGCCTCGGCCGCGAGTACGACGTCAATCGATTTGTCGCGATAGTGGTTGGCCATCCGTTCAATGGCCACGCGAAACGGCTCCGGTGATGCCAACAGCGGAGTAATGTCCTTGAAGACAATGCCCGGTTTGGGGAAATCCGGAATGTCGCGAATGTAGTCGGTTAGCTGAATGGAGGCTGTGGTATCAGACATGGCAGGCAAACAAAAGGGACCGAAACGCCGGGGAAAGGGACAGACCTACTGTAACCCATCCATCCGGGAATTTGAATCGTTGAATACCGCCCGGTCATCTTGAACCA
>CAMYKF010000076.1 GCA_947258905.1 uncultured Pirellulaceae bacterium
TTCTCTACATGCAACCTGGTTTTTGACAGAAGGCCGCGGGAAACCATGCCCGAGACGACCCTTGGCAACTCGAGCCAAACGAAATTTGATGCCGAAAGCGTCTTTCGCATCCACGGATTGACCAAGGTATACCGGATGGGCGAAGTCGATGTGCACGCGTTGCGCGGTATCGACCTGGAGTTATACCCGGGGGAGTTCATTGTCATTCTCGGCCCTTCCGGCAGTGGCAAGTCAACGCTGTTGAACATTATCGGCGGACTGGACGTGCCGACCGCCGGCAGCGTCACGTATCGCGATCATAACCTGACGTCGGCCGATGAAACCGAACTGACGGAATTCCGCCGTGAACATATCGGCTTCGTGTTCCAGTTCTACAACCTGGTGGCCGGACTGACCGCCAGCGATAACGTCGCTTTGGTGACCGACATTGCCGCCAATCCGTTGCCACCGGACGAGGCGTTGCGCATGGTCGATCTGACCGATCGCCAGGATCATTTTCCAGCGCAGCTTTCCGGAGGCGAACAACAACGTGTTGCCATTGCGCGGGCTATCGGCAAACGCCCGGATGTCCTGCTGTGCGACGAGCCCACCGGCGCTTTGGATGTAAAGACGGGTATCGTGGTGCTGGATGCCATCGCCCGCATCAATCGCGAATTGGGAACGCTGGTGGTCGTCATCACTCACAATACGTCCATTGGTGACATGGCAGATCGCGTGATCTACCTCTCGGACGGCCGTGTCGCCGAAATCAAGTGCAACGAGGAAAAGAAGCCGGCGTCTGAACTGTTTTGGTAATCCTGCCTGGAAGAGCCATGAAACCGCTCAACCGATTGTTGATTTCCGATGTAAAGCGAATGTGGCGGCAATCGCTGGCCATCAGTGCCTTGCTGGCCTGTGGTGTGGCGACGTTTGTTATGGCGGCCAGTACCATGCAATCGCTGGAAAAGAGCCAGACGCAGTATTACGACAACCAGCATTTTGGTGATGTCTTTGTACACCTGACTCGGGCGCCCAACGAACTGGCGGCGCGTCTGGCGGAAATTTCGGGAGTGGGACGCGTGCAGACCAGGGTCGTGCGGGAAGTCATTTTGGACATGCCCGACATGATCGAGCCGGCGACTTGCCGCCTGGTTTCGATCGGCAGTGATCCGGCAACGGAAATTAACGGGATTCTGCTGCGTCGCGGCCGTTTGCCCGATCCTGCAGCCCGCTCGGAAGTCATCGCCAGCACGTCGTTTGCCGAAGCGCATGGATTGCGGCCCGGGGACAAGCTGGATGTCATCATGGCCGGTCGCAAAGTGCAGTTGCACGTTGCAGGCATTGGCATGTCCCCTGAATTCATCTACGCCGTGCAACCGGGGCTGTTATTGACCGACAATCGGCGGTTTGGCGTCCTCTGGATGCCGCTGCGACAAATGGAAGCGGCATTCAATATGGAAGGTGCCTTCAACGATGCCGTGCTGGAATTGCGGCCTTATGCATCCGCTGAGGATGTGATGTTTCATGTCGACCGGTTAACCAAACCGTGGGGCGGCATCGGCGCTTACGATCGTTCGGACCAGGAATCGCATCACCGCGTTGATGACGAGATGCATCAGCTACGCAATACCGCGTGGGTATCTCCCTCGATCTTTCTTCTGGTATCCGCGTTTCTTTTCAATATCGTGTTGTCCCGCATGGTGCAGCACCAAAAGGAACAGATCGCGACGCTCCGTGCCTTTGGCTACCGCCCACGGGAAATTGGCATGTACTATGTCAAGTTCGTTTTGGTTTTCGTCACGGTCGGCTGCACCGTGGGCTGTGTAACCGGGTACTGGCTGTCCCGGTGGCTGACCGATCTGTACATCCTGTTCTTCAGATTCCCGATCGATTCATACGAGTTCGCCGAACGCCAGGCGGTGCTGGCTGTGCTGATCGGAATCCTCGCCGCGGCAGCCGGCAGTTTCCTGGCGATTCGCCGCGCCATGCATTTGCCGCCGGCGGTGGCCATGCGACCGGAGCCACCACCGGACTCGCGTCACTCATTGATCGAACGCCTCGGGATTAAACGCTTTTTTTCGCCCGTGTCGCGGATGATTCTGTGGCGACTGGATACCAACCGGCGAGTCACGGCACTGTCGATACTCGGGATGGCGCTGGGTTTGGCCGTCCTGGTGCTGGGCACGTTTATGGAAGACACGATCGACTATTTGATTGAAGTGCAATTTCACCAGTCACAACGTCAGGACGTGATGCTGACGTTTTACGAGCCCTGTTCGCCGGACGCCTTGCATGATGCGGAAAACCTGCCCGGCGTGATTCGCGCGGAACCGTTTCGCAGTGTGGCCGTCCGTCTGCACAGCGGCCCGCGTCAGTATCGCGTCGGTCTGATGGCGCTGGAGCAGAATCCAGAGTTGTTTCGGGTACTCGACGATTCGCTGCGGCCCGTATCCCTGCCTCCGCAAGGCGGACTGACCGTCTCCCGCAAACTGGCGGAGATCCTCGAAGTCTCAATCGGCGACGAGCTAACGGTGGAATTGCTGGAAGGCTCCCGGGACCGTTACGTCATGCCGATCGCGGCCATCTTTCCCGACTACACCAGCCCGGGCGTGTATCTGAATCGCCAGGAACTGCATCGTCTGCTGCAGGAGGGCGAGCGTTTGTCCGGTGCATTTCTGTCGGTGGATTCGGCCCGCATCAATGACCTGTATACGCAAGTCAAACAGATTCCGGCCGTGGCCGGCGTACTCGACAACAACGCAGCCATGAACAACTATCGTGATGCCATTGAGGACACCACCATGGGAATGCGCATGATCAATGCCATCTTTGCATCGATCATCGCCTTTGGCGTCATTTACAATTGCGCGCTGATCACACTGGCCGAGCGCAGCGTGGATCTGGCTACGCTTCGAGTCATGGGATTTCGGCGTCGCGAAGTATCCTGGATTTTGCTTGGCGAATTGGCCATTATTACGTTGCTGGCGATTCCCATCGGGTTGCCCATCGGCTTTTTGTTTGCCTGGTTCGCCACCATGGCCCTCGATACGGAAACGCACAGGTTTCCGCTGGTGGTGCAGCGGGCCACATTCGCCTATGCCACCACCATTATTCTGATTGCGGCCCTGATTTCGGCACTGTACGTGCGCCGCAAACTGGATCGACTCGACTTGATCGCGGTATTGAAGGTGAAAGAGTAATGAAACGAGTACTGAATAGACTGCCGTGGATTGTGGCCGGGCTGGTGCTGGTCGCGCTGCTGATTTACGGGTACTGGCCGCGGGCAGTCGAAGTGGGTTTGGTTACGGCATCGCAGGGAATGCTGGAAGTCACGGTCAACGACGATGGCGAAACTCGCATTCGTGAAAAGTACATTGTGTCCGCTCCGGTTGCCGGGAAACTTCTGCGTGTGCAACGGCATGCAGGGGACGAAGTGTTGCAGGGCCAAACCGAACTGGCCCGCATCCAGCCGGGTGACCCATCGCTACTGGACGCCAGAACGCGGGCCGAATATGACGCTCGCGTGCGTGCGGCAGAATCAGCGGTGGCACAGGCAAACGCCACTCTGGATCATGCTCGCGAAGTACTTGCGCTGGCCCGGGATGAATTCGCACGCGTCAAAATCCTGATTGGCACTAACGCCATTTCCCAATCCGAATATGACTCTGCCGAACATCTCGAGCGGATTGCCGCCGCTGATGTAAAGTCGGCTGAATTTGCTGTCAATGTTGCCCAATTTGACCTCGAATCCGCGCAAGCCGTGGTATCCCGTTACGAGGTTGACGCTCCCCAGCCAACGGAATCACTCGTGTTACTGGTCTCGCCCATCGAAGGCCGCGTATTGCGAGTGTTTCAGGAAGATGCCGCAGTCGTTGATCCGGGCGCTCCCATTTTGGAGCTGGGCAATCCGCAAGACCTGGAAATCGAAATTGACGTGTTGTCCACTGATGCCGTGCGGATTCAGGAAGGTGACATGATCTACGTGGATCACTGGGGCGGTGAAGAACCGCTGGCCGCGCGTGTGCGGCTTGTGGAACCGTCTGCGTTCCTGAAAGTTTCCGCGCTGGGCGTCGAGGAAAAACGCGTCAATGTGATCGCTGATTTTGTGGAGCCGTGGTCGTTTCGCAAATCGCTGGGTGACGGTTTTCGCATCGAGGCACGCATCGTGGTCGATCGCACCGCGGAGGACTCGATCAAGGTGCCCGCCGGTGCGTTATTTCGCCAGAGGGAAGAGTGGTTTGTGTATCAGGTCGTCGGGGGCGTGACGCGTTTGCAGACGGTGAAGACGGGAAAATCCAATGGGATGGAAACCGAAATTACCGCCGGTCTCGCCGCCGGAGCGACCGTAGTGCTGCACCCGGGCAACAAGGTTCGCGACGGAGTGCGGGTGAAACAGCTTCAATAGCATTAACTCCGCCACTCCAGCCGCCCGCACGCGGTGAACATCACAGCCCTGTGCTATTTCTCTTGCGGAGTGAGCCCTCACGCACAATCGGGCCCGGCAGCCGTCACTTTCACCGGAATTTTTATTTGGCATCCGGATTGCAACCTGCTGACTGGCGCAATAGTCGATCAGGCGAGCGGGACCACAACTGCCGAACAGATGCCCAGCTTGCCAACTGAAATTTTGTACAGGAGAGCGATCATGCCAGCCACTCAACTTGCCGCTATTGAAACCACGGTGCAAAAGACCCATCGCTGGATCAACGAGATTATGGCCGAAATGGACTGGGAAAATCCCGACAAGGCCTATGCTGCCCTGCGGGTCGTTCTGCAGACGTTGCGGGACCGGCTGTCGGTGCAGGAAGCCAACGATCTGTCCTCGCAATTGCCGACCCTGATTCGGGGAATATACTTTGAGAACTGGAAGCCCAACGACGTGCCCAATCGACAACGCACCTTTGACCAGTTCGTGGCACCGGTTGCAGAACATTTTTCCGGAGACGACAGCGTGGACCCGGAGTGGACCTGCCGTTCGGTCATGAAAGTTCTGGCCCGGCATGTTTCGGCCGGCGAGATTGAAGACATCAAGAGTTGCCTGCCCGAAGAACTGCGTGATCTCTGGAATTAACGCCCCCTGTGCAAGGAAACTCACGTCACCTCCGTTTGTCGAGTCAGCACTCATGATCAAGCGCAGCCCGCCATCGAAATCGCAGGAAGCCGCCCAACTGCCACTCGATAACGACGCCATGGCGGTTTCCCTGGAAGAAGTTGCCGAGCTGTTGCGACAACAGGGCGCCAGCCGGTTTCGTGTCGAGGCCTATCGTCGCGCGGCAGAAACACTGCGTGATTTGATGAGACCGGCTTGGCAGATCTACGAAGAGCAGGGCAGGGAAGGGCTGGAAGAACTGCCGGCGGTCGGGCATACCATTTCCCGCGCCATGGAACAGATGATTCGCGGCGGCCGCTGGCCGTTGCTGGACCGCCTGCGGGGGGAAGGAGTCGCCGAACAGGCCTTTGCCTCCGTGCCCAACATCGGCCCGGTCATGGCACACAAAATCCACGAAGAACTGGGCGTTGAAACGCTGGCCGAACTACAGGCTGCCGCCTGGGATGGTCGATTGGCCAAAGTTCCCGGCATGGGCCCCAAGCGATTACGGGCCGTTCGCGAATCCCTGTCGGCGCGTGGTCGTATGGAACGGCCCGACGTCGCCACCGAACCTCAACAAGTCGATGACGAAATGGCTGCCAGTATTCCTGTCGCCGAGTTGCTGGACATCGACGACGAGTACCGGCGCAAGTCGGAACAGGAAAAATTGCACCGCATTGCTCCGCGTCGGCTTAACCCCACGGGCGAGCGGTGGCTGCCGATTCTGCACACCGAACGGTTTGGCCGGCATTACACCGCCCTGTATTCCAACACCGCGCGGGCCCACGAAATGGGTACAACCCACGACTGGGTGGTGATCTATCTGGAAGACCATGATCGCTCAGGGAAACACGGTCGCTGGACCGTCATTACTTCGCAATTCGGCAAACTGCGTGGTCGACGCATCGTGCGGGGCCGTGAAGCCGAATGCCTCGAATTCTACGACGCCAAACCCTGATTACCGCTCGCCGGTTGACTTCTCTTTTTTTCCGAAGCTCGGGACCATTGTCCCGAGCACAGCCGCGTACTAACTGGCGATGTGCCTAAGTCACCCTCCCACTGGGAGGGTCGAGTCCCGATTCATCGGGACGAGGGGAGGGCTACGATGAGTCAGGGCGTCGCCCGGCTGATAACCCTCCCCGCAGACTCGCAGGCTCGTTTGCGACCCCTCCCAGGGGGGGCTCTTCGCGGCATTTAGTGGCAAGTTTTCATTTGCTGGAATACCTCAGCCCCTGACCCTCCCCCCGGGAGGGTCGAAATCCCGGTTCCATCGGGATGAGGGGAGGGTTGTTTAAGATCGTGCACGATCGGAATGCGTTCCGGCGCCAGTATTGCTGCGCCTGACGACTGGTAGTCCAGATTAA
>CAMYKF010000077.1 GCA_947258905.1 uncultured Pirellulaceae bacterium
CGTTGTTGATGACAACTATATTCGTGAATCGATCCTGTATCCCAACAACAAAATCGTTACGGGCTATGCGCGTCCGTCGCAGATGCCCTCGTTTGACGGCAAACTGAGTCCGGACCAGTTGCTCTGGTTGCGGCTATACATCAAGAGCTTGACGCCTGGCGTGTCGCTCGACGAATCGGAAGGACCCGCCGGCGAGGGCGAAGCCGAGACTGGCGAAGCCGAGACTGGCGAAGCCGAGACTGGCGAAGCCGCAGGTCAAGGCGACCAGACAGAGCAAGCGGAGGCGGAGGCTGCTGAGCCGGCAGCAGCCGGTGCCGGAGACGGCGGGTAATCGACGCCAGCAGAGATAAAACAATAAAAAAGTGATTTGACGAATCCCCGGATTCGATAACCAAAGACTGAGGTGACATCATGTCAACAACTCCCCAGGCCGCAAAACTTTTCGGGAACGCCATCGGCGAAAAAGGCAACTACCTGAATGCCTCCAGGGGCATCAAGTCGTGGTTGTTGACCCTGGACCACAAGCGTATCGGCATCATGTACCTGATCGGAGTAACCGTAGCGCTGCTTTTGGCCGGTGTGTTTGCGCTGGTGTTGCGCAGCGAGCTGTTTACCGGTACCAAGATGTTTCTTACCGAGGCCCAGTACAACCAGATGTTCACCCTGCACGGTGCCATCATGGTGTTTGCGTTTATTATTCCCAGCGTGCCAGCCGCACTCGGCAACTTTGTGCTGCCCATGATGCTGGGGGCCAAGGATGTGGCGTTTCCGCGTCTTAACCTGTGCAGTTTTTACCTGTGGTTATTCGGGACCGGGTTCTTGCTGGTAGCCATGCTGACCAACGGACTGGATACCGGCTGGACGTTCTATACTCCGTACAGCATCAAGACCACGTCGGCGGTGATGTACGCCACGATGGGGGCCTTTATCCTGGGGTTCAGTTCCATCTTTACGGGGCTGAACTTTCTGGTAACGATCAACACGATGCGTCCGCCAACCATGACCTGGTTCAAGATGCCGTTGTTCCTGTGGTCGTTGTACGCTACGTCCATCATCCAGATTCTGGCCACTCCGGTTTTGGGGATCACCCTGTTGCTGCTGTTTGCCGAGCGGGCCCTGCACATCGGCATCTTCGACCCGGCTTATGGTGGTGATCCGGTATTGTTCCAGCACTTCTTCTGGTTTTATTCGCACCCGGCCGTTTACATTATGATTCTGCCGGCCATGGGAATTATCAGTGAACTGATGTCTGTTCACGCACACAAGAAAATCTTTGGCTACGCATTTATCGCTTTTTCCAGCGTCGCCATCGCCTTGCTGGGATTTCTGGTCTGGGGACATCATCTGTTTGCCAGCGGCCAAAGCACACTGCTCTCGCTGATCTTCAGCGCGATCACGTTCTCGGTGGCGATTCCCTCGGCGGTGAAAGTGTTCAACTGGCTGGCCACGTTGTACAAAGGGTCGATCAGTCTGGTAACGCCCATGTGTTATGCCCTGTCGTTCATCTTCCTGTTCGGCATCGGCGGTTTGACCGGTCTGTTCCTGGGAACTCTCTCGGTCGATATCCACCTGCACGATACCTACTTCGTGGTCGCTCACTTCCACTTTGTGATGGTGGGTGGCACGCTGACGGCGCTGCTGGGCGGATTGTTTCACTGGTGGCCTAAAATGTTTGGCCGCATGTACAACGATTTCATGGGACGCGTCAGCTGCTTCCTGGTGTTCGCCGGATTTAACCTGACGTTCTTCCCGCAATTCGTGATGGGAGCCCGCGGCATGCCACGTCGCTATGCCCGTTACGACCCCGAATTCCAGATTTTCCACCAGGTTTCCACCATCGGCGCCTTTGTGCTGGGTATCGGCGTGGTGGTGGCGTTCGCCGTCCTCGTCTACGCGATCTACCGCGGCCCCAAGGTGGGTGGTAACCCGTGGGGTGCCGCGTCGCTGGAATGGCAGTCCAGTTCGCCACCGGATTATCACAACTTCACCCACAAAGTTGTCATGAACGATCCCTATGACTACAGCGTGATGGTCTACGATGAAGACCTGGATACCTACATTCATCGTGAATTTACCGTACCCGAAAAACCGGCCAGGACCGAACCTGAACCAACCACGACCTGATACGGGCAAGGTTGTCCCTGAACCAAGCGGAGAGACTCATGTCATCGGTTGATACAACCGCTGAAGTACACGACGAGCACCATGACGATGATCATCACGATCATGGTGAGTTCATTGCGCATCACTTCGATACGCCTGAACAGCAATACGATTCCGGCAAACTTGGCATCTGGGTTTTCCTGGTAACGGAAGTGCTGTTCTTTAGCGGTCTGTTTTGCGCCTATGTTCTGCTGCGTTATCACCAGCCGGAAGTGTTTGTGGCCGCCTCGGAACACCTCGACAAGGTGCTTGGCGGCATCAACACCATCGTGCTGCTGTTCAGCAGTCTGACCATGGCATGGGCCGTGCGGGCCGCGCAACTGGGCCAGAACCGGTTTGCCAGCCGGCTGATTCTGATCACGATGGTGTGTGCCGCAGTCTTTCTGGGCGTCAAGGCCGTCGAGTACAGCCACAAGTGGGACCTGAATATCTACGTCGCCAGCCATTACAATTACATCGAGGGCTATCATCCGGATGCCCCGTCGGAAGGGCTGGCCGGCGCGCTGGGCGTCTCGCAGTCACTGATCAATCTGTGCGTACTGCCCGCCATTCTGCTGGTCGGATTCCTCGTCGCAGGTGTCATTTATCGCGTGCGTGAAAGTCAGGCCATGTCGGCGCTGTATCTTGCCATGGCGGTGATGATGGGCGGCTTTTTCCTGGGCGCGGTTGGTGGCCAGATCTACCAGAACGCTGCCGAATCGGCCGCTGCGCACGGCGGCGACCACGGCCACGATGCAGCCGCTGGCGAACATGCTGAGGAGGCGGCGGTCACAGGCCCGGATACGACCAGCAAGTATCCGCCGCCCATCGGTATGTTCTTCAGCATCTATTACATCATGACCGGCCTGCACGCCTTTCACGTGATCGGCGGCATGGTGGCTCTCAGCTGGTTGTACTACCGCTGTACTCGCAATCACTTTCGTCCGGACTATTACGGACCGGTGGATTTTGTGGGACTGTACTGGCACCTCGTCGACTTGATCTGGATTTACCTGTTCCCATTGCTGTACTTGATCAACTAGACAAAAGTTTGCCCGCATCATCGGGCAGGAATGACGATATGAACGAACACGAACATGCACACGACAGCCATGGCGATCACGGGGATTTGCCGCGGTACAACCACCCTGTCTCGGTCAAGCTCCTGTTGACCGTATTTTTCTGCCTGGTGGGACTGACGATCCTGACCGTGGTGGTAAACGGTTTTGGGCTGGGTCAGCTGGATATCTGGGCCGCTCTGCTGATCGCTTCGGTCAAGGCCGCCATTGTCTGCCTGTTTTTTATGCATATGTTTTGGGAAAAAGGCTTTAATATCATCGCGTTTATTTCCTCCCTGTTTTTTGTCACGCTGTTTATCGGTTTGACTCTTATGGACACCAGGGCCTATCGCGATTCGCAGGACAAGTTCCCGCTGGACAAGCGTCCCGAGCCCACGGTGGTCCGCGATGCCAACAGCTAGATAACCAAAACACCCGTTTTCCATGTCCGGCTCCAGTGAACAACATTTTGAACCGGCGGCGTCACTCGAGACACCGGCGTTGCAGCCGAGGCTGGGCAGCCGACCGCCGCTCAAGCGCACGTCGTTGGGTGTGCTGGGGACACGTCGCGACGTCTACCGCGCCAAGCTGGTCTTCTACCTGTTCCTGGTCTCGCTGGGCGTATTCTTTGCCGCCGGCATGGCGTCCTATTACATCATTCGCACTCAGTCCTTCCAGCCAGTCACTCTCGAATACCTCCAGCTGCGATTGCCGTTAACCTTTTGGCTCAGCACGCTGACACTGCTGTTTATCAGTGGTTTCCTGCAAGCCTCGGTGTGGGCCGTGCGCCGCGAATACCAGGTCGTCTTCCGCCGTTTTCTGATCTTTGCCTGGATCTCGGCGCTGGTCTTCCTGGGCATCCAGTATTTCGGGCTGATGGAACTGATTGATACTCACTTCAGCCGCATCGACGGCTCGTCCAAGGCCTACGGATTGTGTTTCACCATGGCCTTCCTGCACGCACTGCATGTACTGGGTGGCATGGGCTTCCTCGGGTTTGTGATCTGGCAGGCCTTTCACCTCCGCTACGACCACGAGCGCAACTATGCCGTCGAGCACTGCGCCGCCTACTGGCATTTCCTCGACGTCGTGTGGGTCTCCATGCTGCTGACCTTTGTGATCACCGGCTAGTTGCGAGAGGGCATTTCAAACCGGGTTTTGAACGTTAGTCGTCCCGCCTTTCGGCGGAATTCGTCACGATTCCTGCTAAAAGCCGGCACTACAAACAGGTTTTGACAGGGCTTCCAGTACGACGGCGCAAGGTAGCCGGATTCGCAAGAATTCGGGCCGGTACACGAGGGCTTGTTGCCCTGTACGATGGCTCTCCAGAGCCGTCGAGCAGAATGCATTAAAGTTTGGTCCATTGAGCCCGCAGTGGCTGCATCATAGATTGGTAGGCGTGACAAACCTGGCGGTTGCTCGAGTGGATGATGTCCCTGTTTGAAAAAATGGAACGCGACGCGCTGGTTTCCGCGCAGCCTTTGGCGGCCCGCATGCGCCCGCGCTCCCTCGATGAGTTCACGGGCCAGCAACAGTTTCTCGGACCCGGCGGATTGCTGAGACGCCTGATCGACGCCGACCGGCTGGGCTCAATTATCCTCTACGGACCACCGGGTACCGGTAAAACAACGCTGGCCCGCCTGCTGGCCAGCGAAACACAACGCGAGTTCCGCGAAATCAGCGCCGTGCTGCACGGTGTCAAGGACCTGCGCGAAGTGCTGGAAGCGGCCCGCGATGAACTGGCTTCCGGCGGCCAGGCTACGTTGCTGTTCATCGATGAAATTCACCGTTTCAACAAGGCCCAGCAGGATGCCGTGATGGCCGACGTCGAACAGGGCATTGTCAGCCTGGTCGGTGCCACGACCGCCAATCCGTTCTTTGCCATCAACGCCGCCCTGGTCAGTCGCAGCCAGGTATTTCAATTTGAACCGCTGTCGGTGGAAGACATTGTTAGGTTGCTCAAGCGGGCACTGGCTGATCCGGAGCGCGGTCTGGGTAGCTACGAAGTGCACGCGCCAGCCGATTCGTTACGCAAGATTGCAGAAATCTGTGACGGCGACGCCCGCCAGGCACTGGGCATCCTGGAAGTGGCCGTGCTCAGCAACGAGGAACCGGTCGAACTGACGCACGAACTGCTGGCCCAATCGGTTGCCGGCCGCGCTGTGCTGCAAGACGACGACACGCACTACGACACGACCAGCGCGCTGATCAAAAGTATTCGCGGCAGCGACCCGGATGCCGGACTATACTGGCTGGCGCGGATGCTGGAAAGCGGCGAGGATGTGCGGTTTCTGTGCCGCCGCCTGATCATTCTGGCCAGCGAAGATATCGGTAACGCCGACCCGCACGCCTTGCCACTGGCCGTCGCCTGTATGCAAGCCTGCGAGTTTGTGGGCTTGCCCGAATGCCAGTTGATCCTCTCGCAAACGGTGACGTATCTGGCCTGCGCACCGAAATCCAACGCCTCGACGACTGCGATTGCCGCCGCCAAACAGGACATCCGCGAAGGACGTGTGATACCCGTGCCCCGCGCTCTTCGCGACAGCCACTATACCGCAGCCAAAAAGCAGCTGGGCCACGGTACCGGCTATGAATACTCGCACAACTCGCCCGACGGAATTGTGGCGCAGGATTATCTGGGTGTTGAACGGATCTATTACGAACCGGTCGACCGCGGATTTGAGAAAGAACTGGCGGTGCGGTTGGCCGACATCCGCCGCAAACTTGGGAGAGATCAGTCTTCGCCCCCGCAAGTCTGAGGGTTAAGCGTTTCGAATTGCGAACTCGATCGGAATTCCGTTGGCAAGAGTGCCGGTCAAACAGCTAGCTCCTTGCTGCTGGCAACTGGCTTTCGGTATTCGGCACGGGAATCTTGAGCCGATCCCGATTGATCTGGTGACTCTTGGCGGATTTTCCTAGTATTCCGCCCCTCGATTACCCGCCAACCACCCCAAAAGAAGAATCCAACTGGACCGTCAGGGAGGACAGTCATGAGTTCGGTCAAAAATCTGTTTGTCATCGTGATGTTGATGGGCGTGTCGTACGGCGCGTTTCAGGTCATCAATGCTCCTGATCCGTTACTGGAAAACGGCGATCAGGCGGCGGAACCGCTTGACTTGCAGACCACTCCACGGATCGACACCGGTGACGCTCACGTGGACACGCCACCGTCGATGTCTCCCGACGCGTTTGTGGAAACGGTTCCCAAGTTGCCTC
>CAMYKF010000078.1 GCA_947258905.1 uncultured Pirellulaceae bacterium
ATTGATCGCCGAATTGGGCAAACAGCTCAGTGGTGCCGATTCGCGATTGAGCATGTCCGCAGCCAATCGCAAAAAGATCACCAGCAAACTCCAGTCGCTGGATCAGGACATCACGGCGACATCCGGGCGCCATCAAAGCCACCTCGACAACATCCAGCGACTGCAAAACGAAGCGGGTGAAAAGGACAACGCCCTCAAACAGGCGCGTTTGTCGCACGAACAACTGCAGGGCGAATTGGACCAGGCCCGCCAGAAACTGGACAAAAAGCGTCGCGCCCAGACCGGTGCGACCCAGCGGGCTGACGTGATCCAGGAACTGGAAAACCGCCTCGAAGGCGTCGACTCCGGTGTCAAGGAGTTGCTGGAACGGTCGCAACGCGATTTGGATCCCTGGCTCGGCGATGTCGTCGGGCTGGTTGCGGATGTGATCAAGGTAAATGTCCAACATGCCGAGCTGGTTGATCTGGCACTGGGAGACTACGCCCGTTGTCTGGTCGTCGATGGCGAGGACCTGGTGGGACGCATCGTCTCCGGCGACTTAAAACCGGCGGGCCGCGTGCGGTTGATCCAATTGAAAAACGCTCCCACGCTTGGCGCGCGACTCGACGTGGAACTCAGCCACGAGGACGGCGTCATCGGGCGGCTGGACCGACTCGTGCAAGCGGATGCCGAACATGTCCAGCTCGTGCGCCGCTTGCTCGGTGGCACGTGGCTGGTGAAGTCGCTGAGTGTCGCCATGAGTTTGTACCGCAAACGACCGGGCACGGTCAGATTTGTCACGCTGCAGGGAGACGTCGTCGAGGCCGATGGCACATTGGTGGCCGGGCCGCGGTCGGCCAGTGGTGGCATCGTGTCCCGACGTAGTGAACTTCGCGCGTTACATCGCGAAATCCATAAATTGACTGGCGAAATCCGCGACGACAGCGCCGCGATCGACGAGCAGCAGGAACAAGCCAGACAACTGGATGGCAAAATACAGAAACTGTTGGGCGAAAACACCGAAATCGCGGGCCAGCTGAATGAACAACGGGCCCAGGCCAATTCGCAAAAACAACAGCTGGAAACTGCCCAGCGGGAACACGAGGAATTGACCGCTGAAGCTGCCGAACTGGACAGTCAGATCCAGTCACTGCAGGCGGCCATTAAAACAGATAGTACCCGGTTGTCCGAGAACAGGCACTCTCTTTCCAATCTGGCTGGTCTGCTGAATTCCGCCGAACACCGGCACGCCGAACTGCAGGAATCGTTGTCCAGCCTGCAACAACGTCAAACCACGTTGAAAGTGCAACTGGCCAAGTCCCAGCAACAGCATGATGACTCGATCGCCGCGCATCGCGAATTGCAGCAGCAACAAAAGGAATGCAGCGAAACCATCCAGTCCACACGCAGTTCGCTGGCGCAGATGTTGTGGCAAACCCGTCGCAGTCGACGGGAAATCGGCGACTCCACCGCCCTGCTGTCCAGCCTCGAATCGGATCGCCAGGATCTGGATGGTCAACTGAAACAACTGGTCGACCAGCGTACCCGGACTGATCAGGCGCGACGCGAACTGGCAAACCAGTTAAGCCAGAACCGCGACAAACTGCGTGATTGCAAGGACCGGCTGCATCAAATCGAGTTGCAGGAAGGCCAGTTGTCGATGGAACGGAACCAGCTGGCCCAGCGGCTCCGCGACGATTACGACATCGATGTCGCCGAACTGGACGCCAGCCAGCAGGAAATTGACGAAGACCGCGACGCAATCGACAAGGAGATTTCCCAGTTGCGCCGGTCGATCGGAAATATCGGCTCAGTCAACATGGACGCTCTGGTCGAACTGGAGGAAATGCAGGAACGCTACGAATCACTCGACGCCCAGTACCAGGATCTGGTCAGTTCGCGTGAGGCTCTGGAAAAGATCATACAAAAGATCAACAATGACTCCCGTCGCCTGTTCCAGGAAACGCTGGAAGCCATCCGCATCAACTTTCAAAAACTTTTCCGGCAAACCTTCGGTGGCGGCCGGGCCGATTTGGTGCTGGAGGAAGATGTCGACATTCTGGAGGCCGGCATCGATATCGTCGCCACGCCTCCCGGCAAACCGGAATTCAACAATTCGCTACTTAGTGGCGGCGAGCGTGCTTTGACAGCAGTTTCGCTGTTGATGGCCATCTTTCAATTTCGTCCCAGTCCCTTCTGCGTGCTGGACGAAGTGGACGCGCCGTTTGATGAAGCCAACATTGGCCGCTTCATTGATGTGTTGAAAAGCTTTTTGAGCTGGACCAAGTTTGTCATCGTCACTCATTCAAAGGTCACGATGACAGCAGCCACTACGCTGTACGGCGTGACCATGCAGGAATCCGGCGTCTCCAAACGCGTCAGCGTTCGTTTTGAGGACGTCAACGAAGACGGTGAGATATCGGACGAAGCCATGCAGCGCGATTCAGGTGACGAGAAAGTCGCCTGAACAGTGCTGGCATTTGGCAGGTCAGGATTTGACAGGTCAGGATTGGCCGGGCGCCCCGGCGTGTGTGCCCTCGTCTTCAGACTGCTACCGCGCGGGTCCGTTTTCGACTTCCGGCAATGCCGTCACCTGGAGAGACGATTGCTTGCAAACGGAAGAATCGGCTGCGGCCAGAGTGATCTGAGGAATCGATTGGGGGGACGCTGGAGGCGATCTTGGTAGCCCGTGCCGGAAAAATCCGGATTTCTGCGAACCCGCAAAGCCTCGCCAGCTTGCCTGACCTGTTGAAAATCGGGGTTTTCGACGTCGCATTTGTTGACTGATCGTTACGGGACTTCGTTAGCTTACCAACGTCGCAACGGTTGCCGGCGGCATGACTGCCGAAAGTTTCTAAAGTCTTACCCCCGATTCTAACGAAACTACTGTCAGGTACGTCGCATTGAGACAACCGGGTTTTGAGGGCACTTGCCTTCAAACCAGTCAAATCGACGAGACCTGCAAAGGGGGGACTGCTGCTGGTCAAGGATTGACCGGCGCAAAAAGACGCGCGACGACCCATGCCGCGTTTTTCTGTCAGGACCTGTTTTGCTGGTCGACCGACGCCGCCAGAGGCAAGCCGGGAAAGCTGTTCCGTTTATGCGGATCGGATTTTCCAATGCAAACGAATAACGCAAGTTTTCCCGATTTGCACCTCGCCGCTGGGCCGATGTCGATTAACAGGTTTCGGTGCACGCCGAACTCGTACCCGAAATTAACCGAAAGTTGGTTTATCCCGACCCAGTGTTTGACCTTAAAGACCCACCCGCCTAGCGGAGACCCGAAATCGCCTGCGGGGTCAGACAAGGGATAGACAGTTACGCCAGGCTCATTGCCCGGGGTAGCGAAAGACGAGTCAAAAGTAAGTAATGGAGAGCCTGCGATGAAGGTGTTCACAACTGGACAGGTCGCCAAGATCTGTAAAGTGGCTCCACGCACGGTCAGTAAATGGTTCGATTCCGGTCGCCTCAAGGGCTACCGCATTCCCGGATCACAGGACCGCCGTATCCCGCGTGAATACTTGATCAAATTCCTCAAAGAACACGGCATGCCGTTGGGCGATTTGGAAGACGAGGCAATGGCCAAGGTTTTGGTTGTTGCTCAGGATCAAGTGTTGATTGAGAATCTCAAGCGCGAGTTGCCACCCGAAAAGTCTTTCAAGGTTGCTGTTGCTGCCAGCGGCTTTGAAGCAGGGATTCAAGCTGAAAGCTTCCATCCCGACTGCATCATTGTCGATTTTTCGATCGGCAAGGTGGAAGCCCAGCAAATATGTCAGAACCTGCGCAAGAATTCTGACTTCGGTGAAACGATTCTGATTGCCCTGTTGCCTGATGACGGCAACCCAATCAGCTTTGATCGTTCCGCCATCAACGAGACGTTCAAAAAACCGTTCGACGCCAACTTGTTGGCTGAACGCTTAAGAACGTTGATCGGTTCCCGCAAGGAACTCGTCTAGCAGTTTCGCCCGCTGCCAGACTTCGATCGACGTAATATTTCGCCGTCTTTCGCTTATAAACCGCTCGCGGAGTGACCCCCGCGACGGTTTTTTTTGTGCGCATAACTCGACGACAGATCCGCAGCCGCCAGCGCCAGTCAGTGGACCAGCCGCATGCGGCACGGTTTCCACCGGTTTTTGACCGCGGATCAGCCGGGTCCCGCCTTTGAATTCCCGCCCAATCGGGCTAGTTTACGAGTTAACCGAATGAACGATTTTTCGGTTATCCAAAGCGAAAAGGGTGTGGGGTGTGAAATGAGCGATTTCTCGCATTTGGACGATGAGGGGCGGGCTCGTATGGTGGATGTCAGCCACAAACCGGTGACCGCACGGACGGCGCGAGCGTCGTGTCTGGTCCAAATGCAACCTGAGACGCTCGAGCAAGTCCGTCAGCACCATATTGGCAAGGGTGACGTGCTGCAGATCGCCCGGGTCGCCGGCATCATGGCGGCCAAACAGACTGCCAGCCTGATTCCGCTTTGCCATCCCCTGGAGCTGCAACAAATCGAGGTAACCTTTGAGATGACGCCGCCGCAGACCCTCTCCATTACGACGCTGGTCAAATCCAGCGGCCACACCGGAGTGGAAATGGAAGCGCTTACGGCGGCCAGCGTAGCGGCACTGACGGTCTACGATATGTGCAAGTCGGTCGATCGCGGGATGGTCATCGGCCAGTTGCAACTTGAGGAAAAATCGGGCGGAGCCAGTGGCCATTTCCAGCGAAAGGATGACGACGAGTGAGCCAGGTATCGGAAAACCGCATCTCGACAGCCCTGCCCCGCACCACGACGCTGGTCAGCCAGCCGCTGCTACGTGTCGAAGACATGCTGGAGCGTCACTTGAAAAGCGAAGTGCCCATCGTAGATGAAATGGTGCGGCACGGCGGCGTCACCGGTGGCAAACGCTTTCGACCACTCCTGATGTTGCTGACGGCCCAAGCCTACGGCGAAATCGAGGAGCGGCACATTATGTTGGCCACGGCCGTCGAAATGGTGCACGCTGCCAGCCTGGTGCACGATGACATTATCGATGAGGCCACCACACGCCGGCACGTTTCCACGATTAACAGTCGCTGGGGCAACCAGGGTGCCGTCCTGTTTGGCGACTTTTTGTTCACGCGGGCCTTTCATCTGGCCAGTCTGACCGGCTGTGCCCAAGCCTGCCAGATCATTGGCAGCGCCACCAACCTCGTGTGCGAAGGCGAATTGCAGCAAAACGATTCGGCCGGCAATTTCGACACGACCATTGACGAGTATCTGGACATCATCGCCCGAAAGACGGCTGCCTTGTGCGGCTGCGCCACCAAACTGGGCTCATGGCTGGCTGCGGCGGAACCGCGGGAAGTTGAAAACTGGGAAGTCGTGGGCCGCAACTTCGGGCTGGCCTTTCAAATCGTGGACGACGTCCTGGACTATCGCGGCGATGCCGACACCTGCGGCAAGACGCTGGGGACCGATCTGGAAATGGCCAAACCGACGTTGCCCCTGTTGCTGGGCCTGCAATCGGTCAACGATGCCGCTCGTGCCGACTGGATGGACGCCCTCACGCAACAAACGACAACCTTGCCCGAAGTCTGTGCCTGGTTACAAACCTGTGGTGCCTGCGAGCAAGCGATGGAGATGGCTGCCGAACTGGTCGACAAGGCTCTGGAGTTTGTGGGCCAGCAGGATGACGACGTGGCCGCCGCCTTTGCCGAACTCGGCCAGTTCCTGTTGTCCCGCAGTCATTGACCCGTAACGTGGTATCCTGCCGCCGAACACCGTAGTCGTAACGGTCGTTGGCGTCCTGCCGCCGTCACTCCTGCCAACCGGACATGCGGCGTCTGCAAGCCACCACTATATAGGTGCCACGAATAGATAAGTGCCACCAGTTGTTTACTTCGACAAGCGTCGCAGGATCGGCTGCAGCTCGTCCACAAAATCAGTCGCGCCGCGAAACTGCCGATACACACTGGCAAAGCGAATGTAGGCGACTTCGTCCAGGTTGATCAACTCGTCCATCACGATCTTACCCAGTTCCTGGCTGTCAATCTCGTTTTCGTAATTCGAATAAACGATTTGTTCCACCTTGGAAACGACATCGGAAATCTGCCGCCCTGATATCGGCCGTTTCCAGCAGGCCCGTTCCAGCCCGATGCGCAATTTGTCCGGCCGGAATGGATGGCGCTCGCCGTTCTTCTTGACCACCTTGATGTCGACTTCGGCCACACGCTCATAAGTCGTAAAGCGGCGGTCGCATTCCAGACAGCGGCGACGCCGGCGGATCGCGTGACCATCCTCGCCACCGCGCGAGTCGATGACCTTGTCGTTATCCAGTCCGCAGAAGGGACATTTCATGGTGACTGCCGTGCAAGACCAACGTGAGTTTCCCAGTCGCTTCAAATTAATCCATGAGACTTCCGCGTGGCAAGCAATAATTCCTGTTTTCCACGACGATCTTCAGCACCACAGGGGGCAACCCGGTAGCCTGTGCCGCGGCCACGGCGGTATTGCAGGTCGTGCAGAACGAACAACTCATGGATAACGCCGACCGAATCCGCGAACGCCAGGCCGAATCGGCTGTCGACGAACCAGAACGCCCGCTGTGGTCGGGTAATTACGCTGTGAAGAACATGGCAGGCTGGTATCTGTTGGCCGGCATCCTGTCCATCGCACTGGTCATCGTGGCCTTCCTGGCGGGGGCCAGTGAAACCGCCTGGCTCGTTTCGCTGCTCATGATTCTGCTGATGTGGATGGGGCTGGTCGGCACGGCATACTATCGAAAATTCAGTGATCAATATGTGCTGACCACCCAGCGTCTCAAGCATCGGCAAGGCATTTTCTTTCGCCGGTCCAACCGCATTGAGTTGATTGATATTGACGATGTGATGTTTGAGCAGGGACCGATTCAGATTGCGCTGGACGTCGGCAATATCCTTGTCACGTCCAGTGACGCCAGTCATCCCCAGTTGAATCTGGCGGGGATCCCCGACGTCCGCACCGTTGCCGACCTGATCGACGACGCCCGCCGCGAAGAACGCCGCAAACGCGGGCTGCATATTGAAGCCATTTGAGATCTTTGAGCTTCCTGCCAAAACCCCGAACACGCTCTGTGAATCAGATGCAAATCCTGGGCTGTTAGGCCCGAGCTTTAGCTCGGGTTGGCAAGTCGAAACAGGACCGCTGCTCCCGCCCGCCGCTTGCGGAGGGCGGGAGCAGCACCATTTCGCTTGA
>CAMYKF010000079.1 GCA_947258905.1 uncultured Pirellulaceae bacterium
GTGACGTGACGAACCCGCGGTTGATCCCGGATTCCAAGGTCGAACCGGTCTACCCCGGTTTGATGCGCGCCGCCGGCCTCGAGGGCCACGTGATCCTGCAGGCGGTCGTCGACGAAACGGGAAAGGTCGGCCAGCTGTCCGTACTGAGTGCCGAGCCGGAGGACCAGCCCGACATGGTCGCTGCCGCGATCGAAGCCGTGCAGCAGTGGCGCTACCAGCCGGCGACCCGCAAGGGCAGGCCGGTTCCGGTCTTCTTCGCGATCTACGTCGATTACAGCCTGGGTGGCAGGGGCGACGTTTCTTCACCTTGACGGCTCCGCCCGCGAGGCGAAAGTGCAGGACGTACGTTCGCCCACGCCGGTTTCGGCGGACGGCTGGTACACTAGGGCCATGGATATTCGAATCGTCTACTGCGAGACCTGAGGCACGACAGCCTCGAAGGCGGCGAGTTTCGCCGCCCTGATCCGCGATTCCCTGAAGGTCCCCGTCGAACTGGAGGTGGGTCGGAGGGGACAGTTCGAGATCGTCGTCGAGAGGCTCATCGTATACGAACCGCGTCTCCACGAAGTCCTTGTCCGATACCATCTCCTGCACTTCATCGACAAACGCATGAACCGCGCTGTTTTTGACCGCGTGCAGAAAGTACACAGGAGCCAGTACGCCGTATTGCACCAGCGACTTGGCCATTGACAACAAGGGAGTTACGCCGATTCCACCGGCCAGAAAGACAACAGGCCGCTCATCGAAAGCCAGAGGATCGATCGTGAATTCACCACAGGGCGGGCCGATCTCCAGCACATCACCCGGCTGAACCGTGTTGTGCAGGAAACTGGAATTCTGCGGGTTCTGGTTGCGCTTCCGCTGCCATCTGGTGTGACTGGAATATCTACACGCGAACCTATAGAATACAATTCTGCACTTCAAGATGAAGGTTGTGCGGGGTGCCGGTTTGCCTTGATCAGTTTTCGTGCAGCGAGTTGTGCCTGGAGCAATAATTCCATGTTGTCGAAAACTGCCGAGTATGCCCTGAGAGCGGTCGTGTTTATGGGTGCCCGGCGGGGCCAGCCGGCGTCTGCCGATTTGCTGTCGGAGAAAACGAAAGTCCCGCGACGGTATTTGCACCATGTGCTTCAGGATCTGGTGAATGCGCAACTGGTCCATTCACGGTCTGGGCCGGGTGGCGGTTACGAGTTGGCCTGCGACACTGACCAGATTACGATTCTGGACGTTGTCAACACGGTCGAGCCGATTGAACGAATCAATGCATGCCCGCTGGGGCTCAAGTCTCACAAACAGCTGTGTCCACTGCACCAGGAACTGGACAGGGCCTATGCCGCAACGGCGGCCGCTTTCGATCGCGTCACCATCAGAAAACTGCTTGATTCTGCAAATCCGGTTGTCCCGTTATGCGAAGTCAAAATTTCGCAAACAAGCTATAGCAAGGCCAAATAAAAAATCATGGAAACGATTCTGAAGCAACCGCGCACGTTGCCTGTCGAAAACATCAGTGCGTTGGTCGGTTCCACCCCCCTGTTGTCGATCGAATACGAACTCGATGGCCAACCGCAGAAGATCTTTGCCAAGTATGAATCGGAAAACATGACCGGTAGCGTCAAGGACCGGATGGCGCTGCATATTATCGGCAGCGCCTACGCTTCCGGCGCGCTGCGCCCCGACGACACGATCGTGGAGGCCTCCAGTGGCAACACGGGAATCGCCTTTGCGGCCATCGGTCGGGCACTCGGCCACAAAGTACGGATCTATATGCCAAACTGGATGAGTAACGAACGAGTGCAGTTGATCAAGTCGTTTGGCGCGGAAGTTGTCTCGGTTTCGCATGAACAGGGTGGATTCGTGGGCGCGGTGAACATGGCCAGGGAGTATGCCCAATCGCATGACAACTGCTATCTTCCCAGCCAGTTTGACAATCCGGCCAATGCCCAGGCCCACGAGGCGGGAACGGGGCCTGAACTGGAACGTCAACTTGGAATGTTTGGTGTTCAGGCAGATGCTTTCGTGGCCGGTGTGGGTACAGGCGGAACGGTCATGGGCGTTGGTCGCTATCTGCGTCGTAACGGGCAACTGGTCTATGTGCATCCGCTGGAGCCTGCGAACTCGCCGACGTTGAAGACCGGTAAATGCATTGGCACGCATCGCATCCAGGGCATTTCGGACGAGTTCATTCCGGCCTTGTTGCGGCTGGATGAGCTGGATGACATAGTGGATGTGTGGGACGGCGACGCCATCTTGATGGCCCAACAGATGTGCCGACAGTTGGGATTGGCCGTGGGTATTTCATCGGGTGCCAACATGCTTGGTGCCATCAAACTAAAGCGAAAACTGGGTGACGAGGCCACGGTCGCTACCCTGTTGCCGGACTCCAACAAAAAATACCTGTCAACCGATTTGTGCTGCGACGAACCGGTAGCGGACCAGTACCTCACGCCGCGCGTCACCTTGAAGCGATTCGGGGCCCGGCGTTAGTGACCGCAAAAATCCAATCCGTTGTACCGGGCGAAAGGACGCCTTGAATAGAAAGTACTTTATGCTTCGCTGTCTCGTTTGGCTGGGAATCGTTTGCACACCAACGACGATGTGTTGGGCCCAATACGATTTTGACGCCGCACCGATTCACTATCATACTGCGCCCACCACGGACCCGATTGCGGCTTTGTCGGAACAACTGGAAACGGGTGAGAAAACACTGGAGTGGGACAACCGGCACGGCTGGTTGCCAGCCTTGCTGGAGGTTCTGGAAGTACCGCGCACATCGCAGACACTCGTCTTTTCCAAAACCAGTCAACAGCATCATCGCATTAACCTGTCACGGCCAAGGGCACTCTATTTCAACGACGACATTTACATCGGCTGGGTGAGAAATGGTGACTTCGTCGAAGTGGCGGCGGTCGATCCGCGGCAGGGTGCGGTTTTCTATACCGTTGACCAGCACAATTCAGAGCAACCGGTAATCACCCGTGACGCCGGCCAGTGCCTTTCCTGCCATGCCAATGCCAACACGGGGAAGGTCCCGGGGTTTGTGGTGCGATCGGTATTCCCCAAACCTGACGGGCACCCGGATTATCGTCTGGGAACGTCGGTAACCGATCACACCAGGCCGTTTGCCGAACGATACGGGGGCTGGTACGTCACAGGAGAACATGGCGACATGCGTCATCGTGGCAATGTAACAATCAGCGGTGGTGACGACGAGCCGCTGGATCTCGAGGCCGGAGCCAATCTGGCCGAATTGCCGGAAAGGGTGAAACCGGAAAACTACCTTGAACCGACCAGCGATATCGTGGCCTTGATGTTGCTGGAACACCAGACGCAAATGCACAATCTGGTCACACGTGCCTCGTATGCTGCGCGGCAAGCACAGCATTATCAGGATGAGATGAACCGGATTCTGGAGCGAGACGCGGATTATCAAAGCGAATCGACAGTGCGTCGAATCCGGTCCGCCGCCGAGGCTCTGGTCAGGTATCTGTTGTTTTCCGATGAGTTTGAGTTGACCTCGCCGGTCACCGGCAGTCCGGGATTCGCCGAAGCGTTCATGTCACGCGGAGTCCGCGACAGTCAGGGCCGCAGCCTCCGTGATCTTGATCTGCACAACCGACTTCTGCGTTATCCCTGTAGCTACCTGATCTACTCGGAGTCGTTCAACTCACTGCCACCAACGGTGCTGGACATCGTCAAATCCCGCATGACCGAGATCCTGACCGGAAAGGACAATTCGGACGACTACGCGCATCTCACGCCCGAAGACAGACGTAACATTTTCGAGATCCTTGCCGAGACTCATCCCTTGTTTACCGACGGGCATTGAGGATGCATCAAACCACAAGTCGTCCGGCGGCGTATGACCGTCCTGACCTGGATCTCTGCTTTGTCCTGAATTAGTCACTCTGAATCGATGCCATGACCGAACGTAACAATCCGGAGCTTGATGAAGGCAAATTGTGGTCGTCGCTGGAGTCGATTCCGCATGCCGTGCAGGAAATCGACACCGATGGCATGCTTCTGTTTTGCAATGCGGCTCATTGCAGAATGCATGGATATGAACCCGGCGAGCTGACGGGAAAGAATATCCGGGGCTTGCTTGCCACGGAAAAAGAAAGAGGTCATTTTCGCGAGGCGGTTGAGCAGCGAATCAATTGCCATCCTTTGCCCATGTCATATCAGACAAGGCATCGACGAAAAGACGGCAGTTTGATCGACGTCCAGATCGACTGGTCTTACAAATACGGGATTTCGGGACAGATCGAAGGTTTTGTTTCTATCGTTACTGATATCACCCAGCAAACCCGTGATCGAAAGGAACTGGAATCCGCTCGCGAGTCGCTGGAACTGACAGCGGCCCGGCATCAGGAGCGATTGGCGGCTGCCGATACCAAACTGCAAAGAGAAATTGAACGTCGAAAGAACATCGAAATTGCCATGCGCAATTCCAAACACCTGGCTTCCGTGGGGGTACTCGCCGCCGGCATCGCTCACGAAATCAACAATCCGATCGCAGCGGCACTTAACTCTGCAGAAACTGCCCTCGCCATGCGTAATGATCCGGATTCCGGGCAGTTGGTCGAGGAATGCCTGCAAACTATCGTCGTTTCAGCCCGGCGTTGCTGTCATATCGTCAAAGACCTGTTGAAATTCGCCAGTCAGGAAGCCACCGAAAGGACCCCTTACAAGCTAAACGATGTCGTCGACCGTGCATTGCGTGCTGTCCGCAAGTTGACCGATGACGAAAGCGTCATTGTGGAAACCGTATTAACCGACGAACCCATCGAGGTTGCCGTAAACCTGCTTGAGACGGAGATTGCCCTGGGCAACCTCGTGCAAAATGCCATCGAAGCATTACAAGGCAGACCGGAAAGAAAAATCACGGTTCGCACACTGCGATCGGGTCCAGTCGCGATTCTGGAATTTGAGGACACGGGATGTGGCATCGCGGAGAGCGATTTGCACCGAGTCTTTGATCCCTTCTTTACTTCACGACAAGATGCAGGCGGAACCGGACTTGGCTTGAGCATCGTGTACGCGATCGTCAAGGATCAGAAGGGGGAGATCGAGGTCTATAGCGAAGCAGGTGTTGGAACGAAATTTGTACTGACATGGCCGATGGTTAGCATTAACCTCTAGTACACCTGGTTACAACGGAGATAGTCTTTCCGGTAGACCCTTTGCGCAGTGATCGTGCGATCGGTGGCGCTGGGGGTGCGGATTCGCCCTGAAGATGGACATTAGCAAGGTGAAGATTTCTTAACATGAAACTGCAGCAACGAGAGAAAACAATCAGGAACATGCAGAATGCTATCGTTTATGTTGTTGACGACGATGCCCAGGTTCGCAACTCACTGCGGCTGCTGGCCCATTCGATCCAGCTTAATGCCGAGACATATGCCTCGCCCGAGTCGTTCCTGAAGCACTTTCGCAACAACGTCCCTGGTTGTTTGCTTTTGGACGTTTGTTTGCCGGGGGTCAACGGTGTCGAATTCCTCGAAGAGCTCCGGGCCAACGGGATCCTTATCCCGACCATTGTCATGACCGCCTATGGAGAAGTCGCTCTGGCGGTACGGGCGATGAAGGCCGGTGCCCTCGATTTCATTGAAAAACCGTACAGTCGCCAGAAGATGGTGGATTTGATTCAACGGGCACTTAGCCAAAACTCGAGCCTTCAAGGCAAACTGGCCGAAAGCAAAGAAGCCCAGGCCCGCCTTGCCACCCTTTCCGAACGCGAAGCGGAAATCATGAAGCTGTTTTTTGCCGGAGAAAACACCAAGCGAATCGCTTCGTTGTTGGGGGTCAGCACCAAGACAGTGGACTATCATCGCTGGAATGTGCTGAAAAAAATGAAAAAGGCAAATATGGTCGAATTGGCACATTACGTAGCCACTTATGCCGGGGACGGGGCTGCATTTGACGGCCCGAGACAGACCAAACGGGCCAAGTAAGTAGGTCAAACAGGGCAAATGATTGGCCAACCGGTGGAAGCAGCGTCCCAACAGCGACGATCCATGGACGCTTGCAATCAAGGGCGACGGTGCCACGACAAGGTCGGCAACGTCCAGTCGTCCGGTTCATGTGCAAATCAAATGACGGCCAGTGGAACGGTTCGCGGTGTCGTCGCTGCCTGCTGGCTGAGTGAGCGGACCAGAAGGCGAGCGATTTGTTCCATGGCTTTGGCACAGATCGGATCCTCCAGCACCTGGCTCAGGTTTCCGACATCGGACTGTTGCTGGAGTTGCATATTCAACGGAACTTCGCCCAGGAACGGAATGTCGAGTTCTTCAGCCTTCGCCCTGGCTCCGCCTCGTCCAAAGATGTCGTAACGATGACTACACCCCGGGCAAACAAATCCGCTCATGTTCTCAACCAGGCCCACGACGCACGATGACGCTGCCGGTCATGGGCAGCAGCTGGGAGAGCGATAGCGCTACGTCGCCGGTTCCGGGCGGCATATCAACGATCAAATAGTCCAGATCGCCCCAGTCCGTGTCGCGAAGCAGCTGGCTGATTGAGCCATGCAACATCGGGCCCCGCCAAACCACGGCCTCATCCGGTTTCACGAGAAATCCCATCGACATCACGGGGATTTCATGGAACCGGACGGGCTGCATCTTGCCATCGTAGATTTCGATTCGCCCTTCCAGACCCAGCAGGTGCGGCACGCTGGGACCGTAAACATCTGCATCCAGCAAACCAACCTTGCAGCCCAGCTTGTCAAGCGTCAATGCCAGCGACGTGGCAACCGTGCTCTTGCCGACCCCGCCTTTGCCCGAGCCCACGGCGATAATGCTTTTTGCCCTCAAGCCGACTGTCCCCTTGCGGGGCGTCGCGCGTTCAAGCAGCTCGATATCCACCTCCACGTTCCGGACACCGGGGAACTGGCTTGTAATCGCATCGCTGACGGATTTGGCGAATTCGTCTTTGACAGGCCACGAATGGGTGGTCAGGCGAACGGCACACCGCACCCCATCATCGTGGATGGCAATGGCATCAACCTGTTTGTCAGGATTGAGTTTGTGCCCGGTTTCGGGGTCCGGCAATTGAGCAAGGATTGCACGGATGGCCTGCTCGTTCAGCGGTTTATCGTTCATGCCTGGGGTCCGTTTCACGTCAATCGGCGAGGATAAAGGACGGGTTGAACCGGCCTATTTGTTGATCAACGTCAAGACCTGCCTTGCCCATTCCCTGGTTTCGGCTTGCAAATCCTGGTCGCGAATCGCGTTTTGCAGTCGCTGTACCGCCGTATCCCGATCACCCATCTGAAAATACGCAAGCGCCGAATAGACCAGCCCGGTTTCGAACAACCTGACTCGTCCGTCAAATTTTGATCTTGCATCCCGGGGTAATTGCCCCAGCACCTCGAACGCAGCCACGGCCTCTTTCGGCTTTTTGGTATGCAGCAGGTATTTGCCGAGAAACAGCTGATAGTCACCTCGCAGTTCGTCCACCCCATCCAGTTGATCGAGTAATGGCTTCAGACGCTGCAGTTCGGCCGCCGGCAATACATCGAGGTTCAGCGGTTGCAGGGCCTGCAGATAGTCGAGAGGATCAGTTGCAGACTCGATTTCATCCTCGCTCAAAGGAAGAAACGGATCCATCCGAATGACTTTCACATTGGGTTCGGAAGCCAGTCCGTCGAGCAGATAATAGCTGTGCGCCGCACCAATCACGACGGCAATTTTCTTGCCAGGATTCTCGTTGCATGTCTCGACAACATTCCCCAGAATTTTGCTGTTCCAGGCTTGCCAGGGTGTTTCGTTGCCCGAGAGTTCACTGAGATCGCGGTGATAGTCACGCCACAGCTGATGATGTCCGTCACTGTTGATGCTTTCACAACCAGCCGAGAGGGCGCTGCGATCCTTTTGAAAGCGCATTTCAACTCTCTGGTACTCACCGGCCTTGCCGCCCACATACAGCTCCTCGAGCATCCGATTAACCTGCTGCGGATAGCCTGCTTCATTCCAGCCAACGGGCACTACCGCCACGTCGTTGGCTTCCGCCCAGGGAACAACCACCCTGGAAATCTCCAATGGTGCCTGACTGACTGGATCATCAACGT
>CAMYKF010000080.1 GCA_947258905.1 uncultured Pirellulaceae bacterium
CCTGCTCGTTCAGCACATTCACAAAGTTGTTGAAGAATGACGGATAAAACCGCTGCCCGTTATCGGACATGATAAAATTCGAATCCTTGCCTTCGATCCGCGTGATTACGAATCGCTCATCGCCACGCTCGTCGCGCACGAACTGCACGTCCGCAATGTCTTTCATCCTGTAGCGAATGAACGGGAAGTCACGGGTCCGCAAACTGGTGACGACCATTTCCGGCTGGCCCGCCTCATTGGGCTCCGTCTCGACATAGGCGGCGTTGGCGAAAATCTCCAGGCCCCCCCCGGTCTCGTGCGCGATCTCGCCCAGCTCGACCGAACCATAGGAGTCCTCGACCTGGCTGCGTGAAAATACGTCGGCAATGTTCGTCCGTTGGCAGTCAAAAAACGTCTCGCCACTGACATTGATCAAAGGAGGATGATGCTGCAGCGGCAAATCAAACCGCCGAATCGTGTGCGCGATCATGTTCAGCGGTGACGGAAACACCAGCCACAATTTGGGCTTGTACCGGTTGAGGTCGTCAACGAGTTCGCGCACGGTTTGTTCGTTGATGTGGTCGAACAGGTGGTAGCGGAATCCGGTAATCTTGCTGTAACGATTGAACTTGACCATATCGTCGATGTTGTAGGTATTTCGCGGATAGAAGATCAGCATCCGCTCGCCGGGCCGCCACCCCATGCGATACCAGCATTTGAAAAATGTAAACAACATCGAAAACATGTGATGTTTGGTCATGTACACGACCAGGGGCAAGGCAGTCGATCCGCCGGTCGCCATCGGCATCAGATAATCGCCCTTGCGCAGACGTTTCAGGGATTCGATCGGTCGTCCTTCAACCCGCAGCTCTTTGGTCGCCGGATCGACCTGGGCCCAGTCGCCCGACATAACGGACTGTCCGGCTTGCGCATAATCGTCCTTGGTTAGCGCCGGGAGCTGCGCGTAGTTGGCAAAAAATGTGGCGTCATCAACGTCGCGATTGTCAGCCAGAAACGCCGTGAACTTGCCCTGAAAAAACGGATTGTTGCGATCCACAAACGTGAGCAGCTCGGTCAACTCGTGCCGCATACCGGATTTGACATTGGTCAAACGGTCTTCCACCACCACTTCCTGATACAGCGGTTTGACTCCCACCAGTCGAAACAGCATGCGATAGAGCCATTTGCCCATGACTTGCACTTCACCTCACCGAGATACCGAATTGAATCCGGTTTTATAAACCATTGGCGGGCAAAGTTCGATAGGCAACGTGATGACAATAGCTCGATGCAAGAGCGAGGGATGAAAAGGTTCACCCCTTGCTGGCGCTGCGGGCTATTGTACGAGTCGGGCTATCTTCCCTTGGCGGACCGCCGCCGGTCGGTCCCCGGTCGAGGTTGTCGCGGGCCAAGGGAACGAGCCTTGTCGGCAGCCTCACGCGCCGCATCTCGCTCGCCCAATCGGTCAAGTACGCGGGACAGCATCGTGTACTGTCGCTCCAGCAGAGCATTACGCATCGACAAGCGGAGTCGATTCAGCGGCAGGACTTCGAGCCGTCTGATCGATTCACCGAGCACAATCCGGGCCTCGCCATACCGCTTCTCCTGAAACAGGACTTCGGCCAGTTCCAGGGACAGCCGTTGTACTCTGGATTGAATCAGCGTATTGCGGCGCGCTTGCGTGGCGACGGTCGCCAGGGCCGTCAGGGCGTTTTTCCAGTGCTCGATCGCCTGGTCAATCTCACCGGCATCACGTCGCAATTGCCCCAGCTGGTAATTGATTTCTGCATCCAGCTGGGCGTAGTCGGCGTTGCGAGGAAATGATTTCCGCAGATCTGAACTGATCGCGTGAGCGCGGGACAGTTCTTCCAGACTGGAATCGGCGTCTTCACCAATGGGCATGGCGTACACCTGAGCCAGCAAGGCCTGGTAGTCGGGATTGTCGGGCGATTGTCGGGTCAGCAGCGACAGGTCGTCGACGGCGGTGTCTTTGGAAGCCAGGCTGGCGGACTGGTCCTGCGCCCAGAATTGCAGCTCGGCCAATCTCACATGACTTTTGGCCCGCTCCAGCCGGTACTCAGGCAAATCGCCATGCGTCGCCATAAGTTGTTCGAGCAGCGTGATTGCCTGCTGAACCAGTGCCATGTTGGCCATGCCCGCTTCTCGATACTGGCGTTCTGCCCGATTGCGATATCCCATTCCGCGCGGGCGTCGGCGTGGCTGGTCGTCGGCCGCTGCATCGCGATCCCACATTAACGCTTCGGCGGTAGCGAACGGTACGGCCGATCCCATCAGGTTCAAGGTTCGCACCAGTTCCAGTTGCACATCTGGATGTTCGGCGTCAGCGGATTGTTGCAGCGCGGTTTGCGTTCTCTGAAAAATCCGATTGGCCGCTCGAATGTCTCCGTACTTCACCGTCAACACGCCCAGTTCGTTCATGGTCTGGGTGCGTTCGACGAGCGTGGAAACCTGCGGATCGAGCTTGAGCAATTCACGATACAGTCTTTCCGCCCGTCCGTAGGCCTGTCGGGCATCGGGAAACTTGCCGACAAGGTGATAAATATTGGCCACGCGACGAAAGGCCTGCGCGGCTTCGTATTTCAGCTCGGTGTTTTCCGAATTCTGTTCGGCGAATCGCTCAAAGAATACCAGCATCCCCTCGAGGAACTCGGCATCCTCCTCGGAGATCGTCGTTTCAATACCGCTGAGTTCGCGGAATCCGTCAAACGAGAACCCATCGCGTTTGCCGGTCCCTCGCAGCACCATTTGGGTAAACATTTCGTCGAACATTTCCAGGGATAGATCGACGTTGGCTTCGGCACGCTCGTACTGTTCACGGTACTTGTCTGCATTTTTTTCGGCCAGTTCGCGAGCGGCCCGTGTTTTGAGTTGCTCGTCGGTCAACAAACGGTGTTGTTCGGACAGCTTGTTCAGCGATCGTGAGCTAACCACAAATCCAATGGTGGCCACCACGGCGACCAGAGCCACCAGTGCGGCCGAGACGGCTTGCCACGGATTGCGGCGACTCCACAACCAGGCTCGTTTGGGCAGCGAAGCCCGCTGGGCGGAGATGGGTCGATCTTCCAGAAACGCATGCACGTCGTCACGAAGTTCCCCTGCGCTCCGGTAGCGTCGCTGGGGTTCCCGGGCAACCGCTTTTTCAATAATCGTGGAAAGGTCGCGAGGGACACGCGTGTCAATCTTTCTGGCCGGCGGTGGCGACGTTGTGGTCACACGACGCAACACTTCGGCGGCTGCGCCCTCGTGATAAGCCGGTTGCAGCGTCACCAGTTCGTACAACGTCAGACCCAGACAATACGTTTCGCTGGGTACGTCGTAGCGACCACTGAACGATTCGGGAGCCATGTACCGGGGCGTGCCAATGATGTCACCAGCACTGGTCATCGTGTGGTTGGCGATGTTTTTTACCAGTCCGAAATCCGTGAGCCAAACTCGACCACTGGAATCCAGCAGCAGATTGCCGGGTTTGATATCGCGATGCATCACTCCCTGACGATGGGAATAGTCCAGTGCGTCAGCAACATCCGCAATGATTTGTGCCGCCCAGCGATAACGATCGGCATCGTCGGGCACGCCAGCCAGGCGGTCTGCAGAGTGCCTTGATCCGGCCCCGGCATCCCCTGACATTTCAAATTCGTGTTCGTCATCGGATTCCGGCGCCGAGGTCATCTCCATCGTCTGACCGATCAATGTGGCGTTGGCAGGTTTGCCGGTACCCGCCTTGATGGACCGCACAATCTGGTCCAATCCGCAGCCATCGACGAACTCCATCACGTAATAGTGATAGCCATCGCTGTGTCCGACGCCGAAGACGCTGACGATGTTGTTATGGTGCAAACGCGCGGCGGCCTGGGCTTCGCGTGTAAAGCGTTTGATGTTCTTTTCGTCACGCAACAGCCGTTCCGGCAGGACCTTGATCGCCACGTGCCGGCCCAGCGATTCGTGCACCGCTTCCAGCACAATGCCCATCCCGCCACGACCCAGTTCACGAATGATGCGGTAATCGCCCAGCCGCTCCATATCAATGACTTCATGGCGACGCCTCGAACTGCCGCCGACCAGCGAACTGGTTTCCAGTTTTAGCCCTTCAATCATCGCCACCGACGACAACAGTTCATGCAGCTCATCCCCCAGTTGCGGATACTGTCGTTGATACTCTGCAATCGAAGGAGCGTGGCCATCGCGCACTTGTGCCGTGAACTTCTCGACCAACTGGTCCAGCAAATCGTCTTTGGCTTTTCCGGCATGAGCCGGCTGGTCATTCACGCCTGATCGCCCTGCATACTGTCAAAGATTTGTCTCATGCGTTTCAGTGCCCGCAAATACCGTTTGCTTGCCGCCGAAGGCTCGATACCGAGAATTTCCGCCGTCTCGATATTGGAGAGTTCTTCGAAATGTCGCAAGGCAATTACTTCGCGATCCACGTCATTCATTTCTTCCAGGGCAAGTTGCAGCGTTTCGATTTGTTCGGCCCGTTCCAGCAACTGGCTGGCCGAAGTCATCTGTCCCACCAGATGCGCGGCCATAGCGATCGACGTCTGACCTGTGTTGGCCCGGTGAATGAACCGTTCCCTGCGCACATCGCGTTTGCCAGCCGAAAAATGCTGGCGATGAATGTCGATCAGGTTTTGATGCAATTCGGTGCGCAGCCAGACGAAAAAAGGCACCTCCGGATTTTCCAGATAGCGATCGATGCGCTTGGCTGCCCGCACATACGTTTCCTGAATCACATCCGATTCCGAGACGCGACCGCGCAACCGGTAATCCAGCCGAAACTTGACAATGCGTTGCAGCCGTTGCTTGACCTGCTGGAAAAACCGCGCAAAGCATTCATCCCGGTCAGCGTTCAGGCAAGCCAGCAGCTCCAGCTGTTCTGGCAGATCGCGGTTCGTCGAACTTGTTTCCATACTCTTTAAACACGGAACTGGAGGGAACGGGATCGAGCCATTTGCAGGAATTTCGGCTGGCCTCAAAGCGTTATCTATCAACAGCTTACAACCTGCCAACCACGGAAAACGCGGTTTTTCTCGCTTTTTGAGCTTTTCCTGTCCTCCATGGATTCGTTGACCGTGTTGAATCATGAGGCAGAATTCACAAGGACAACCACAGGGAGCAGATATGCGTTTTATCAAGTTTTGCACGATTTTGACCGCGGCCTTTTGGATCGCCGGCGACGTGGCCGCCCAGGAGCAGGAAGACCCCGGCCAGCAACAGCAAATGGAACAGGAAGCCGGAAAGAAAAAGGGCCAGCGCCGTGCGGGCCAGGAACGCAGTGGCCGACGCAGACAGCGAGGCAACTTTGCTCAAATGCTGCGACGTATGGATCGCAACCAGGACCAGATGATTTCCAAAGACGAAGCACCCGAGCGGATGCTCGGCCGCTGGGACCAGATGGATACCAACGGCGACGAGGTGCTCGATCAGCAGGAAATTCGAGCCCTCATCCAGCGAATAAACGAGATGGCCAGAGAAGGTCGCGGTATGGGCAAAGGCAAGGGTGAAGGCAAAGGCAAGGGACGCGGCGGTAACCTGATGCAGATGTTCGACAAGAACGGAGATCAGCAGATTTCCAAAGACGAAGTTCCCGAGCGCATGCAAAACAACTGGGATCGCATGGACCAAAACGGCGATGGCGTACTGGACCAGCAGGAAGTCACCGCCATCCAGCAACGCATGCGTGACCGCGAGCAGGGCAAGGGCAAGAAAGAAGAAGGCGAACCGCGTGGCGGTGTGAAGCCCAAACGACCCGGCAGCGGCGGCGGTCAGGATTCGTAAAAGTAAAAAGACAAGGAACAATACCCGACGGGAGGTCGAGGCTCCCGCGGGCAACAACAAAGAAACTCATTCACCGGATGCTCCCATGCTTCGAAACACTCTGCCTCGCAAAATTGCGGCTTTGATTCCTGTCTTGCTTTGGTGCTGTGCACCGGTGTTGGCTCAGGAGATGCAAACGGAAGTACTGTCCGAAGCTGAAGGTATCGAGTTCTTTGAGAGCAAAATACGGCCTGTTCTGGTGCGCGAGTGTTATGGCTGTCACTCGGATCAATCTGGAAAGGCACGGGGCGGGCTGAAGCTGGATACCAAGATGGCGATGCTGCTGGGCGGCGATTCGGGTGCCACGCTGGTGCCCGGCAGTCTGGAAGACAGTCCCCTGTGGTCGGCGATCAATTACGAAGACTATGCGATGCCACCCAACAAGCAACTGTCGGCCGACATCATCGACGATTTTCGGCAATGGATTGAGATGGGTGCTCCCGATCCACGTGGCCAGGAAGCTCATGCGTCGATCAACTCCACCGTCACCGCAGAGGACATCGGCGAGGGACGTGAATTCTGGTCGTTTCAGCGGCCCCGCAAACCGCAACTG
>CAMYKF010000081.1 GCA_947258905.1 uncultured Pirellulaceae bacterium
AATGATATGAGCGTGGCCCTCCCCGCCATCCCGTCAGGTCGGGATTGGCGACCCTCCCGGCGGGAGGGTCACGAGAATTTGCCACTAAATTCCGCGAAGAGCCGTCTCTCCGAGACCGGGAAAACAGAGCAAAACGAGTCCCGGCGCGCCGGGACTCGCCTGCCGTTTTGAAATCACCATTAGCTAGTCGTACCGCGTGAACAGGCTCAGGCTGGTGGCACTGGGTGCGACCACGATGTCGTTTTCATGGGCGCCGGGTCCGACCTGGCCCCAGTTGTTTTCATAGATGGCGTCTTCACCGATGACAGGCGAATCCAGAAACTGAATATGCCCGTCTTCGAAAAAGGCGTTTTGGCCATAGCCACCGTGATTGTCACTGGCCCGGCCCGGATTGCTGGGTTTGGGTTTGTCGGCGAGTAAAATAAAGTTCTGGCGGTGCTGATTGATCCCTGAATCGTAGTCCCCATCGGTCTGATGGCCGAGACTGTAGGCGAAATCGCCGCCGGCCAGTTGTTGCATCGCCTGCAGTTGATCGCCGCTGCCGGTGGCCATTTCCGCCAGCGTGGGAATCTGGTGGTCGGGAAACGAGCCCAGACCGGCACACAGAAATTTGCTGTGGTCGGTGATCAGCCCGGCGTCGATCAGTTTGGGAGCATAGTATCCGGCCACTGACAGATTGCCGGCTTTCGGGATCTCGATATGCTGACCGCCGGACTGATTGGCGTATTCCAGCAATCCAAAACCGACTTCGCGAAGATTCTCCTGGCAGGCCAGCTTGCGGCTTTCAAAGCGGCTGTGGTTGATGGCGGGCAGCACGATGGCCGCCAGCAACATCAGGACCGACGCCACAATGACAAAATCCATAATCGAACGGCGTCCCGACTCGCGTGGTTCGCGGCGCGGGGAAAACCAGTGCCGATTCGCTTTTTCGACCGGGATCTCTTCGGTCACCGGCCGCGCCGGCAGCGTGGCGATGTACTCACAGGTGCGACGCGCCAGACCAGCCGGTGGCAGCCCCGGAGGCGACAAGTCGTCCAGGGGCGCGATCTGGTCCTTGAGGTCCTGAAGTTCTTCCTTGAGTTCGGGACGTTGCTCAATCCGTTGGTCAATGTCTTCGTGCTCCTGCGGATCGAGGGCACCCAGCATGTAACCAAGCAAGTCTTTTGACGAGGATTCGTTCACGGGTGATGTTACTCTACTTTGTTTTGTTGATTCCAGATTTCCGTCAATCGGGCAATTGCGGCATGCAGTCGGCTTTTAACCGTGCCGACCGGAATCTCCAGCACTTCAGCGGCCTCGCGGTACTTCATTCCCTGATAGTAAACCAGCTGAATGACCGCGTGCATCGATTCGGGCAATCCGTCCAGCGTACTGCGAACACGTTGGTCACGCTCCACGTGTTCGGCTGTTGTATCCGGACCCGCTTCGCCACTTTCCAGCAGATTTGCCAACCGGCTGACATTGTCACCTGAATCATCCGAGCCAGCACCGTCCAGCGACACCATGCGATGCCGCTTGTTTCTGCGTCGCGCATCGATCGCCTGATTGGTGGCGATCGTGTACAGCCAGGGTCGAAACCGCCGGCCTTGCTGAAACTGGTCGCATTTCAAATGCACCTGCAGAAAGGCTCCCTGAAATGCGTCTTCCGCCATCTCGGCGTCTCCCAGGTAACGTCGCAGATAAGAGTACAACTCGCGCTCGTACCGATAGACCAGTTGCGCAAACAGCTCGCGATCGCCGGTTTGGCGATATCGCAGCAACAATTGCTCGTCGGTCACCGGGTTTTCCTTGGCGTTCAGCTGACGTCGGACGTTGTAGTGCAAATCGTTAACGGTGGCTTGCATAGTCTTATACGCATGCGTGGTCGGCGGGGTTTGGCAAAATCCCGGAAAATCCGGGCCGAAAAGCCTGTTTTTTGCCGCCCCGGCGGACTTCCGTATGCGACTCCTTTCAGAAACCTGGAAACTAACCCCTCTGCTGAGTCCATCGCAGGTCGCCCGACACGTCTGGTCATTTGACAGCGATTTTTGGGAGATTTACACTCGCGGGTTCAATTCGCAGACTTTGCAAAGTCCGTGCCAGGTGGCTAATCGGTGAAATCAGCACGCTATCAATGGGCCGCCCCTGGCGACGTAAATGCCTTCTTTGGCTTGATGTTAGACAACATCGCCGGGCTGGTGCTGACAGTCACGATGCTGGCAAGCATTTTCAAATTCCCTGTAGATTTTGCACTCGCTTACATGATCCCCGGCACGGCGATCGGCGTGCTGGTCGGCGATCTGCTGTATTTCTGGCTGGCTTTCCGCCTGGCCCACAAGGAGCAGCGATCGGATGTCACCGCCATGCCGCTGGGTCTGGACACGCCCAGCACGATTGGCATGGTCTTATTTGTCCTGGGACCGGCCTTCAGCGGGAAAATCGCGGCGCTGGCCAAAGGGGCAGGATACAACAACATTGAGGAATTACGCAGCGCGGTTGCCGACCCGGCTGTTGCTGCCGATACGCTTCAGCTGTTCAACCAAATCAACCACGAGGCCGCCACCTATGCCTGGCATATCGGCATCTGCGCCATTGTGATCACGGGGATTGTCAAAGGACTTCTGGCGATCGGTTCCAACTGGTTGCGAGATGTCTTTCCGCGGGCCGGTTTGCTGGGTTCGCTGCTGGCCATTGCCCTGGTACTCATTGCCTTTATCCAGTTGCAAAAGCTCTCGACCAACCCGGTTGTGGGGTTTGCCTCGCTGGTGATTGTGATGGCGACGCTGATGGCGCGGGGACGATTGCCGTTCAGGATCCCCGGGGCGCTGGGCGCCGTCATGATCGGCTGCATCATCTGGTATCTGTTGATGGGCTACGATGCCGTGGCGGGAACGAGCTTTGCGCACCCGGCCGAGGCGGGCAGTTCGGTGTGGTTTCCGGTGGAATGGCTGACGGTATTTACGTTCAGCTGGACGTCGGTGATGGGAGATGCCATTGGATTTCTGCCGTACATCATCCCCTTTGCGATTGCCACGGTGATTGGCGGCATCGATTGCACCGAGAGCGCCGCTTCGGCCGGCGACAACTTCGACACGCGGCAAATTATCGGAGTGGAAGCGGCGGCCACGACGCTTGCCGGAATGTGTGGCGGGGTGATCCAAACCACGCCGTATATCGGACATCCAGCTTACAAATTCATGGGCGGTCGGGCCGCCTATGTGCTGGCCACCGCGGCGTTTGTGGGCGGGGCCGGCATCGTCGGTTACTTCAGCCTGTTGTTCCAGCTGATTCCCGAGGCGGCGGTGCTGCCGATTCTCGTGTTCATCGGCATCGAGATTACGGCCCAGAGTTTCCTGGCCACGCCACGGCGGCATTACGCGGCTCTGGCCATTGCCTGTCTGCCCGCGCTGGCCAAGCTGGTCATGATCTACCTGGATCAGTTTGTGGATTACAGCGCCATGGACCGGGAACAGAAAGTGACGATTCTGTCCTTGCGCATGCTGGCCGGAGGCTTCATCATCACCAGCCTGATCTGGGCATCGGCGATGGCCCGCATCGTCGACCGGCGTTTCTTCAGTGCCTCGCTGTATTTTGCTGTGGGCGGCATGCTCAGCCTGTTCGGCATCATGCACTCGCCATGGCAAGGCGACAAAATGTACTGGCCATGGAACATCGGCGAGGAACCGGGCACGATGGAAGTCAATACGGTGGTGCAACAGGCCATCTACGAATTCTCCGTGGCCTATCTGGTGATGGCGATCCTGATGTTTGCGCTCGGCTGGATCATGAAACCGGAACCCATCACCAGCGACAAGCAATACGAGGCGATCGATGGCCATTAAACGAATTCTCGAACCCGAAGTCATGGACTCGGTCGAGGATGCCCGCGACTACAACGCGATGGACCACGCCGAAGTCAACCGTCTGTTTGTTGACGATCTGCTGGCGGCCGGTTTCGCCGGCGGTGATGTGCTGGATCTGGGTACCGGCACGGCACTGATTCCGATTGAACTTTGCCGGCGTGTGAAGAACTGCCGGGTGATGGCAGTGGACGCCGCAGTCAACATGCTGGATCTGGCCCGATTCAACATCGAGGCAGCCGGATTGATTGAGAGTATTGAGTTGCAGCAGGTCGACGCCAAGAACATGGGTTACGCCGCTGGCATGTTTGATGCCGTCATGTCCAACAGCATCGTCCATCACATTCCGGATCCCGTTGAGTGCCTGCGTGAAGCGGTCCGTGTGACGCGTCCCGGCGGGCTGTTGTTTTTTCGCGATTTGCTGCGACCTGCCGGCGAGCAGGAGTTACAGCAACTGGTGAAAACCTACGCAGGCAAAGAAAACGAGCATTCGCAACAGCTGTTTGCCGAATCACTGCACGCCGCGTTGACCCTGCAGGAAATTCGCGAGCTGATCCAGTCTCTTGGTTTCGCGGCGGATGACGTCGTACAGAATTCGGACCGCCACTGGACGTGGGCGGCTGCCAGACCGCAATGAAGTATGCTGTCCCGTTGTCATGAAGCAAATCATCGCCATCGTCAAACCGTTTCTCGCCGAAAGAGTGCTGGTCGAACTCGGCAAACACGGCTTTACCGACATCACGGTCCGGGAAGTTCACGGGTACGGCCGCCAAAAGAGCTATCTGTCGGAATATCAACAAAATGAATACTCCGTGGTATTCCTGCCCAAGATCGAAATCTGTATCTGGGCCAGCGATGAAGAAGTGGACGAAATTACCGGAATCCTCACGCAACAGGCTCGCACCGGACGGATGGGCGATGGCAAGGTCTTTTGCATCGATGTGATATCAAAACACTCGTGGGTTTAACCAGGCAAAACGGGTAATTGCGTGCGGTTGCAGATTGGCTTGATATGCCGATTCCTATTTGGGATAGTTATTCCAGAAGCACTGTTACGACCCTTCCCTTTATCGTTCAGCGAGTTTCATGATGATTGCGGCCCACGTTCGTCGTTTGCCTGAATCTGTTTCGAACTGGTTGGTCCTGCCGTTGCTGGTGCTGGCCCAGATATTGTTGCTGGCTGCCGCAGCGCACGGCCAGGCAGAAGAATCGACGGGCGAGGACAAGGTCGATTTCGCAACGCAAATCAAGCCACTGCTGGAACAGCACTGTATCCGTTGCCACGGTCCGGAAAGCCAGGAAGGCGATTTCCGCATCGACGAACGCGATTCGGTTTTCGACTGGATCGATCCCGGAGACGCCGAGTTCAGCGATTTGTGGGTGGAATACATTGCCACCGAAGATGAAACGCAATTAATGCCGCCTCCAGATGAAGGAGGCCCCATGCCCGCCAACCAGATTGCTCTGATCGGCCGCTGGATTGACGAAGGCGCCGATTGGCCCGAGACAGTTCTCCTGGAGATGCCGCCACCGGAAGAAGTGGAAAAAATCGAGGAGGAAATCGCCGAGCAACAACAGGCTCAGGACCAGCAGGACAGCAGCTGGCAATTGATCTGGGAGATCGTCGGTTTGCTGCATCCGATGTTGCTGCATTTTCCGGTGGCACTGTTGATGGGCGGCGCTTTCTTTGCCGTGTTTGGTATGCGTGGTGAATCGCCGCTGGCCGATGCCGCCTACTATTGCCTGTGGCTGGCGGCTCTCACAGGAATCCTCGCTTGTATCTCCGGCTGGTCGTTTGCGATCGAGAAAGATTACCTCAAATGGCAAAGGTTTGACTTCAACGAGAGTATCGACATTCACCGCTGGGGTAGCATTCTGGTGACGGTGCTGTCCCTGTTGCTGGCCTTGGTCGCTGCCGGGTCACGGCGTCGCGACCCCTACGGCTCCGGTGCGATTTGGAAACTGGGCATGGTGTTGCTGGCCGTGCTGGTCGGCTTTGTCGCCCATCATGGTGGCAAGATGACTCACAAAGGTCTGCACGACAAACTGATCAACAAATCGGAAACTCTGTATCAAAGTATCACCGAGCCGGGGAGAAAAGCACCGGTGGAAGACCCCGCCGCTGACGAACCAGCTGCGGATGCCGCAGACAAGCCCGAGGATCAGACAGGCGACGAGAAAAGCGAGACGAACCAGGCCGACGACGACGAAGTCCAGGGCGAAGGCAACGCGGCCGTCAGCGCCGATCCTGGCGATGAAGATCCTGGCGGAGATGACAACGAATAGCCTGTTCGAGCGGAAAGGTGCAACCAGCGAAGTCGACAAGTCCACTCTCCCTCTGAGGGCTCTTCGTCGAATTTAGTGGCTGTTTTTTATCGGTTTGTCACCTGACTAGACTAGTCACCCTACCTGCCAGGGCATTGGTGTCTACACAATTCGATACATCCAATAATCCCGCAGGGATTCGAGCCATTAGCCCCGGGTCGCGAAGCGTACCCGGGGATCCGGTTCCCA
>CAMYKF010000082.1 GCA_947258905.1 uncultured Pirellulaceae bacterium
ATCCGCTCATTTTGCAGAAAGCTATCGATGTCAACTACCGAGGCATCCTCATCGTCGTTGTCCGATTCTTCGCTCGGACAATGGCTTCCGGTCGCTCAATCAATCAAGCCGTGGATCATTGACTTGCGTCGCACGATTCATCAACACCCGGAGTTGATGTATGAAGAATACGAAACCAGCAAGTTGGTCCAAAAAACGCTGACAGAGTTGGGCATTCCCTTCGAGGCACCGATCGCGGAAACGGGCGTCCTCGGCACGGTGGGTAACGGCGACGGGCCGTGTGTGGCGTTACGCGCCGACATGGATGCGTTGCCCATCCACGAAGAGGCGGACGTTGAGTTTCGCAGCAAGATCGACGGCAAGATGCATGCTTGCGGGCACGATTGCCACACAGCCATGTTGCTGGGTGCCGCAAAACTGCTGAAAGAAAATGAGTCAGAGATCAACGGCACCGTCAAGTTAATCTTTCAGCCAGCCGAGGAAGGCGGTGCCGGAGCCAAACGCATGCGTGAAGCGGGAGTGTTGAAAGATCCTGATGTTCAGCGTGTTTTCGGCTTGCACGTTTGGTATCTGGCCAAAACGGGTTGCATTACCAGTTGTTCCGGTACATTTCTGGCGGCCACCACCAATATGGAAATCACGATTCGCGGTGTCGGAGGGCACGCAGCCGTGCCGCACTATGCCCGTGACCCGGTTGTCACGTCAGCCAAGATCATTAACGAAATCCAGACCATGGTTTCCCGTGAGACCAATCCGCTGGCTCCGCTGGTCGTCAGCATCACGGCGATTCATGGCGGCGAAGCATTTAACGTGATTCCCGAGGAAGTGCGTTTTCGCGGGACCATGCGGGCCTTGAGCACGGAACAAATCGGCGAGGCCAAACAGCGACTTTCGGAGATTGCACAGCATATTGCTGCCGCAAATCAGTGTGAAGCCTCGATCGATTTTGTGGGGCAGGACTATCCGGCAACCCAAAATGATGCCGCGCTGTGGAATATGGCCGGTCAGTTGTGGGCTGGTGAATTCGGCGAGGATACAGTCAGCGAGTCACAACCACTATTGGGCGGCGAGGATTTCGCCTTCTTTGCCGAAGAGGTTCCGGGTTGCTTTGTAGGCCTGGGCATTCACAACGAGGCCGTGGGTTCAGTTCACTGTGTGCACAATCCTCACTTCAAAGTTGACGAAGACGCATTGCCATTGGGGGCAGCCTTGCATTGCGCGTTTGCCCTGACTTCGCTGGCAGACCTGAAAACCTAGTTAGAGAGTGCTAACAAAATCTCCAACACGCTTTGCGAACCTGATGCATTTGCAATTAATTCAGCCTAATAGGCCCGAGCTTTAGCTCGGGTTTACAAGCCATTAAAAAGCCGCTGCTCCCGCCCGCTGCAAGCGGCGGGCGGGAGCAGCACCATTTCATTTGACATTCGACCCGGCGTAAACGCCGGGCCTAATACCGCGACACCATGGCTTGGATCCGGTATTGACAGTTCACATTTGAAGGGTGTTCGGGAATTCGGTGGCACGGGTGACTTGTACGCCCGTGTATTCCAGCCTTGCACTGCTGGGCATGCCGAGGGTGTCCGGGAATTGCCGTTAGATACATTGTGTAATTCCAGCGGCAGGGCGCAAGCCCTCCGGTCCTTCACCCGTAATCCACAACCGGAGGGCTTGCGCCCCTCCGCTACAATTCCCGGACACCCTCAGGCATGCCAGCAGTGGCACCAAAAGTGCCTTCGCAATCCGATCGCTGGCGGAGCAGAGTTCCATAAGGATCGAGATGTAGTGCGAATGTAAAACTTTGCCGATCCTGTCGATTGCCGCACCTGAACCAGTCACGTCGGGGCATGCGCAGGACTTAATCATTTGGCATTTCTGGAACAGCTGAATCGACGGTGACCGAGAAACCGTTCGCTTGACTCGCAACTTGGCTTGTCGTACCGGGCGTGTGGTAGAGTTGGGATGATGGTCCGCTTCTCCCCGTTTCGAATTGGCTCGGCTTGCCTGGTCGTGGCGTTGGTCACGCTGACTTCGCTGTACGCGCAGGAACCCACCACGCTCGGTCCGCTGGAGCCGTCGGATACCTCCACGCCGGCTGCGACGCTGAACAGTCTGATCGATTCCTGCAATGAATTGCACGAGCAGATTAACAGCGGTGCCATCACCGAGGAACGCGAGGCCGAAATCCTGCCGACCGCCGAACGGATCCTCGATTGCCTGGATCTGAGTGAACTGCCCAAGGAATTGAGGCTGACGGCCGGCATCGAATCGGCACTGTTTCTCAAGGAAGTCCTCGATCGCATCGAACTGCCTGCCGCTGACGAGATACCCCCAGTGGAAGGTCCGGCCGAGGATAATGTGGAGCCGCTGCAAAGCTGGCAGATTCCTCACTCGCGAATCGCGATTGCGCGCGTCACCGAGGGGCCCCGGAAATACCAGTGGTTGTTCACACCCGAGTCCGTGCGAAACGCGGCCCAATACTATCGGATTGTCAAGGATTTTCCCTATCGATCAGATGGTCCGCCCGTATCTGACGGTTTGTACGACGCATATGTGACAGCCACGAAAAAACGCCCCACGCTGACAGCGGATACTTCGAGTCCACGCGGCACGATGACCCTGTTTCTGGACTCCTGCAATGAGCTTTATGAAGCGGTCACGACGGAAAAACACCTGGACATGAGCGACCCGGAGTTTCAGCGGTTGGGTCAACAAATCGTGTCCTGCCTGGATTCCAGCCAGCTACCCGAATTCTCACGCGAATACTTTGATGCTGAGGCGGCCGTTTGCCTGAAAGAGGTACTGGATCGTCTCGCTCTGCCGCCCGCCGAGCAGATTCCCGGGATCGAATCGGTTGAAACGAGCGATGGATCGGAAGCGGTCGTGCGCTGGCAAGTGCCACGAACTCAAATCGTGATCTCAAAGATGGAGGAGGGACCGCGACGCGGCGAGTTCCTGTTTTCATCCGACACGGTTTCGCGGGCGCCGGATTTGTTCGGAAAAGTTATTAAACAGCCTTACCGCAGCGATGGCCGACCGGTTTCCGAGGGCTTCTATGACTGGTGGTTGTCACGTCCCAAAAATCCCGATGTGGCAGAGTTTATCGACGGGCTGCCAGAGTGGTTTCAGGATCGTCGCCTGCAATTGGCCATCTGGCAATGGGTTGGTCTGTTGGTTATTACACCCATCGCCGCAGTCGTAATGTTTTTAGCCGTGCGAATGGGACGAACTCGTGAACGATCTGGGCATGAGCCGGTTAAATTGTTCAGGCACTGGCTGGTCCTGGTGTTCACGCTGATTGCAGTTCTGGTTCCGCTGCTATTCAAGCACATTGCCTGGGAATATCTGGCAATCCGTGGAAGGCCCCTGTATATCGTCAACTTCTGTTGCGACCTCATTTTCCTGCTCGGCGTCATGGTGCTGATCGTGCGAGCGAGCAGCCGAATTGCCGAAACGATCGTGGCCCTGCCGAACATTTCTCCGCGCGGACTCGACGCCAACCTGATTCGCATCGTGTGCCGCGTGCTGGGCATTGTGGCTGCAGTCGTTGTCTTGCTTGAAGGTGGTCGTTATCTCGGATTCCCGCTGACAACGCTCATCGCCAGTGCAGGAATCGGCGGTTTGGCGATCGCCCTCTCTGCTCAGGGATTGATCAAGGGTCTGTTTGGAACGGTGACCATATTGTTGGACAAACCCTATAAAGTCGGCCAACGGATTCTCGTTGGAGAGCATGATGGGGTGGTCGAGGAAATCGGCCTCCGTTCGACCAAGTTGCGAGCACTCGACAAACGACTCATTTGTATCCCGAACGATCAGATGGCCGACGCTCAGATCGTCAACGTCGGCGAGTACACGAGACTCAGACGCAAAACTGAAATCCACATTCCGCTGGACACTCCACGCAGCCACGTTCGGGAAGCTTTGCAAGGCATCCGTGAAGTGTTGGCGGACCACGAAGGCATGAGCCCGGATCTGCCGCCACGGGTTTTCTTTGACGAGATCGGCGCCGAAGCATTCACCATCCAGGTTATCTACTGGTTCGCGCCGGCCGACATTTTGAAATTTGCCGAATTTTCCGAGCACATCAATCTGGAGATCATGCGAATCTTTGAAGAACGCGGCATCCAGTTCTCGCTGCCCTTCCGCCACACGTTTTGGAAGCATGACGATCAACAGGGACCGCTGGACATTACGATTCAGGACCATCAACAGCAAACTCCATCCTGATGTTCAATTGCGGAAGCTGGGCTTGAGAAGCCAGAGCGCCAACATAAGTTGTCGGGTCGGGAGACCGTCCCACAACCAGGAGGTATGTTTGACAGGATGTAAAGGATGATCGGGATAACGGGATACATGGCTCTGCTGATCATGCCCATCCTGGTTATCCTGTCTAAAATCGGGCGTTCATGTGGTCGATGCGCGGTGTCAATCTTAACCCATCGCAATTAGTCGCCAGATCTGTGCGACCAGAAAGCAGACGATCACTCCGAGAGCCAGAGGGAGAAACGTGGCCACGGCTGTCCATTTGACGCTGCCAGTTTCTTTCCAGATGGTGTAAATCGTCGTCGAGCAGGGGTTGTGAAGCAGGCTGAACAGCATCAGGTTGACCACCATCAGAATGGTCCAACCGCCTGCTTCCAGCACATCCCTTGTGGCAGCCAGCGAGTCCAGTTCGAAAATCACACCGGTGCCCTCCCCCATTCCGGCCATGCCGCCGGCCATTACCGTCAGCATCAGAATCGTGGGAATCACAATTTCGTTCGCCGGAATCGCGACGACATAGGCCAGTAAAATAATGCCGTTGAGCCCCAGCAACAAACCGATCGGATCGAGCCAGCCAATCATGTGTTCGGCCACGCTGGCATCGGCCAAATTGATGTTCGAGATCAGCCAGATTGCCGCACCAGCCGGAGCGGCGAACACGATTGCCCTCCATAACACAAACAATGTGCGGTCAATCAGGGACGTGTAGAGTGTCTGCAGCAAACGCGGCGGGCGGTACGGTGGCAATTCCAGACTGAATGTGGAAACTTCGCCACGCAATAGTGTCCTCGACAGACCCCACGAAACCAGGAAGCTGATGGCCACGCCCAGCAAAGCGACGCCCACCACTGCCGACGCGGTCACCACACCGGCCAGCACGGTCGGCACCAGGGCTCCGAGAAAAATGGAGGCCAGCAGGATCTGAGTCGGCCAGCGACCATTGCAGAGAGAAAAGTTGTTCGTGATGATCGCGATCAATCGTTCCCGTGGACTATCGATCACGCGACAGGCAATCACCCCGGCAGCATTGCAGCCGAACCCCATGCACATCGTCAATGCCTGCTTGCCGTGCGCGCCCACCCTTTGGAACATCTTGTCGAGATTGAACGTCACACGGGGCAGATAGCCGAAATCCTCCAGCAGCGTAAACAGGGGGAAAAAGATCGCCATGGGCGGCAGCATCACAGCCACCACCCAAGCCGTGCACAGATAAACTCCGTCCAGCAGCATTCCGTCCAGCCACCACGGCACGCCGATCGCTGCCGCAGCGGATTTCAATGCCGGATGAATCGTATCCAGCAACAACCACGCCAAAAGACCGGACGGGTAATTGGCACCGACCACGGTAATCCAGAACACCAGCATCAACAGCAGCAGCATGATGGGAAAACCCAGCCAGCGACTGGTTACGATGCGATCAATGGTTCGGTCGAGGTCGAAAGCGCGCGACGAGTCGGGTCGCATGACCGTCTTGTCGGCAACGCGGGCTGCCTCGGAATAGATGGCCTGCATAACTGCGGTCTGGTAGTTCTCGCCGATCTCCCAGCGCAAATTCGAAGCGTGCGCGACAAGTGCGTCTCTGGCGGCTTCGTGAGCCTGATCCAAATCCTGAGCCGCACCGGGTTCCGCCCTCGGCGACTCGCGTTGCAGCATTCCCAGCTCGCTACTGCGGATGGCGCCGATAATGGTTTCATCACCGTCCAGCAAACGCATGGCTACCCACCGGGTATTGGGCAATCCGGGGAAGACGGTGGCCACCCGCCTGGCGAGTTCATCGATGGCGTGTTTGACTTGCGACGACTGGCCGACAACGCGTTGCGGTTTGGCAATGGTTTGACCAGTGGCAACTTCGTGTATCGCCTGAGTTAACTCACGGATGCCCTCCTTGTATCGCGCCGACGTGGGCACCACCGGCACACCCAGTTGCCGGGCGAGGGTGCGGTCGTCGACCTCCAGCCCGTGCCGCCTGGCTTCGTCCATCAGGTTCAGGCACACCACCACGCGATCGGTAATTTCCAGTACCTGAAACACCAGATTCAGGTTGCGTTCCAGCCGCGTCGCATCA
>CAMYKF010000083.1 GCA_947258905.1 uncultured Pirellulaceae bacterium
GATGCGTTCAATGCTGCTGGTCGTCACGGTACTGAGAATGAACGGCACGTTGTGACGCATAGCTGCCTGAGCGAGGACCTCGGGCGAGTTGGGCCACATCATTCCCTGCAGGCCAACGGGGTCGACACCGAACGGCGCGTCATATTCGCAATCGAACAAGGTGACTTGCATGTTCGACCCCGGATGTTCTGCCAGGTATTCGGGCATCAGTTCCACCTGCTGGATATCCGTGCAATTCCGCCGCAAGTTGACATCCTCGTTGCAGCCGCCGTCCAGGTAGTCAAAGGCGAATCCTGGCATCCTGCGACGGGCTCGCTGACGCAATTGGTCCGTGGAAGGCCAGGTCGGCAAGAAATCTTCTTTGACAATGTCCATCGAAAACCGGCTACCTACATTGAGAATGACATGAATCAATCCGGCAATTCTGATCGAGCCTGCGTCAGATGACCAGATGTCTACCCCCCGGCCTAAAAGGAAATTGCAAATTGTCCCATGCGGCTTGTTGTCCTGAAATCGTCGTCGTAATCGTGATCGTGATCGTGATCGAGAGCATGCCCGAACATCGCAAATTGCAACTTGAACCACGCCACTGTTATCTCGTCCGACCTCCGAATTCAAGGCGACTTGCGATCTTCGACATTTGGCCTTCTGCAGCCTCCCTCCTGCAGCCTGACTACCAGTGCCAGGTCACGTCCCGGACGTGTTTGGGCACGAATCCATCCTTGAAACTGCGTCGATGAACGATCTCTTCAACGATGGCCCATGTCGTTACCAGCCGTTGATACAGCTGGTACAGGGGCATCACCGGAACGACCGCCAGCAGGCTGACGTCGCGCCGCTTGTTATTGGAATAGTCCATGATGATCAGCCACTGCAGGAACTCCATTCCGATGAACATCGAGTAATACAGGGCGATCAGGTACGGCCAGTGCGGCTGCCAGTGAAACAGCACCAGCCAGATCGTATACAGGCAGAAGAACACCGGCAGGAACAGATTGAACAACCAGCGTTCAAGGCACAACAGGAAATTCGACAAGCTGAAATTGGCGTGCAACGGATTGGCGAGATCAATGTGCTTGCGGGTCTCAAACGTGACCACCGCCCACTCCCAGCGCCGTCGTTGTTTTGTGAGGACCTTTAAACGTGTCGGCACATCCGAGTAACACTCGGCATACGGGGCAAACTCGATCGTGTAACCCATTTTGCGCAGACGAAGTACGAGATCCTCGTCCTCGCCGGGACCGACATCCCAACCACCAATTTGCACCAGCAGGTCCCGTCGAAACGCGCCAAAAGCCCCCGAGACGATACCCAGCAAGCCCAATCGCGAGCTGATGATACGACCGAGGAAGATGGAACGCTGATACTCAAATGCCTGCAGGTGGGTGAGCAGATTTTTGTGTTTGTTACGCGCCAGCACATTGCCCGAAACGGCAGCGATGCCGGGATCCCTGAGCGGTTGCACAATTTCCCACAAGGCGGTTTCGGTCAATTCGGAATCGGCATCCAGAATGACCACGATCTCGTTTTCAGCGAACGGCAATCCGGCGTTCAGCGCCGAGGACTTGCCGCCACGCTCTTTCGTAATCACGATCACCCCGTCGTGTTTACTGGCGAATTCATTGGCGATCGACGACATGTCATCGCTGGAACCATCATCAACGACGACGATTTGTAACATCGGGTAGGAACCCCACAAGCGACTCAAGCCCTTGTGGATGGAGCCGCCCTCATTCAGCCCGGCAATGATCACCGTAATGGAAGGACAATAGTCGAAGTCGGGTACCGGCGGTCGGCGGCCGGTCAGCAGGCGCAGGACCCGTGCAGCCGTGTCGTAACTCCACAAGGCCACTACGGTCACCGAATACCGCGGCGCATCAAACAGCATCAGCGGCAACAGCAGCAGCACCCACTCATTTGGCTGAATCGAGGATATCCAGTACATCCAGTCGATGAACATGGTATCGATAGACCTCCACCTCTCGAGCCAGCCGCAACGGAAACCGCAACCAGCATTTCAAACAGGATCCGACGAGCTCGGTTTCGTTTCCCTCGTGGCCACATTGCCGGCACAGATATCGGGATTTGATCAACTCGAAATCCGCTCCCACAATCAGCCCGCTCGATTGGCACTTGGGACAACAGATACCCTCATTGGTTTGGAAGTTTGCGCAGTCATCCACCCAGGCACAGGCGAAATGATGAATCAGCACGCGAAAATCGATCGCGGCCGATCCGCATTGGCAACAACCGTCACCGACGATCGCCATGGCCTGGCATTCCGGGCATGCCCTGGCACGCTGCACCATACGGCGGGATAGTACGTTCAGCTCCCGCCACTGTACCAGCACTTCGCGAGACCAGCCGAATTTCACCCGGCCCGATCCGCTGTCAATCGACGGCGTCAATCGATCATCTGCGAACACGTCATCGGTGGTCTGAAACCTGGCACCGATGAGAATGCCATCCGATTCGTACTTGATGTGTCGCAGCAACACATTGGTATAGGAGATTGCCTCGCCACGCGAGTCAGGACCCGTTTCAGGTGGCAGCCCAATCAGCCAGTTTCGACCCGGCAGGCGATCCAGCAGCGGAATCCGGAAACCCATGCCGCCGATACTGAAGTCAAGCGAACGGGCGTCGTAGATATTGTCCGGGTCCGGTGCGCCGTCGGGCAAAATCGCAAATGCCCGAACCGGTCGCTCGATCAGATACCGGGCATTCCGCCTTCGGTTGGCACCAGGTCGCGGCGCGTTGCGGCGGTCCGAGACCCGTGCCTTGCAGTCGGCAAACAACGAAGAAAACTGTTTCTCGCGGCAGGCGATTCTGGCCAGGCACTTGCGAAACGCAGCCAGGACATCACGCGTCGTCGTCGTTTGGGCGACGAGGCAATCGGCAAATCCCTGCTCGACGCAGGAAATGGCGGCGAAGTCCGATCGATCCAGCACCAACATGACAAAGGGTAACTGCTGCATGGCCCGTTTGATCTGTTTCAACCGTTCCAGCTGCTGGTTTTCAACGGAGCCCTGATCGATCAGGACACCATCGAATTCATGTTGATCATCGGCCAGCAGTTCGGATGCCTGCTGCAAATTCTCTACGCATTTCTGTTCGACGTCGCCCGGCAAACGAGCCAGCTGCCCGCTTAAATCGTGAAAGGAGCTGTCGGTTTCCACAATCAACAATCGAAGTGCCGATTGCCCGGATGCAGCCGCCGCTCCGCCGCCAGCGGCCAGCTTCTCGACCAGCACTCGTGTCGACTCGCGAGTCGTACGGATCTGGGCCATCCGCATCCGCCGCATGATGTACGGACCATCAATACAACGCTCGGATATCGTGTCGTGGATACCGGTTTCATACAGTTCCAGTTCAGCTTGCGGAGTCAGGTCCCGCACCAGCGCGATGACGGGCGTCGGGCCAAAATGCAAAACAAGGTTTTCCAGATCGCTGCGAATTCGCGGCAGTTCCGCGTCGGACTCCACCAACACCACGTCAAAGCGACTAACATCCCGTTGGCAAATCGCTTCCTGCATCGACTGGCAATGCAGCATATCCCACAGGAATCCACGGTAGGACAAAAACTCGGCATGCAGTTGCCGTGCCGAGATCGCATCGGAATTGATGTACAGAATTTGCATGATCAAAACCCGATCGCGTCGGTCAGCCGCCGCAACCACGACTTTTCGCGGTCCGCCCGGTAGCCCAGTCGGGGCAACCGCACCTCGGCACCCAGCCACCAGAACCCGCCTGAGTGATGGTCGGGAAACTGACCCGCCAGTGGCACGGCGTGTAAGGGAATCAACCGCTGTTTGGCGTTGTAGAAACGTTCGATACTGGCTGGCGGATGCACCATCTGGTCGCCAAATCGTTCGATTCGAAAACGGCGTAATTCCGTTTCCGGGGGCAGCACCAGATTCACTTCGTTGCCCACCTGAAACTGTCGCGCCCTGGATTGGGGCAAGTACACGATGGCCTCCAGCGAATCGTGCTCCAGCAATTCGAACAAGCTTGTGTTTTTGGCGATGAATTCCCCGGTGAACTGATGTCGCCGCACGATCACCCCCTGGACTGGTGCGCGAATCTCGCCCATAAGTTCCAGTTCACTCAGGCGGCTGAATTCCGCTTCGATGGACTGGATGCTGGTTTGCTGCAGGATCAGGGGCTTCAGCACCGAATCGGTTCGATTCTCGACTCGTTGTACACTTTCACGCAGCTTGTCCAGCGCACTGTTCAATTCTTCGACGACCGCCCGTTGACTGTCCAGCTGAATCCGGTTGCTTTCCACTTCCGTGCGTGGCACCGACTGTGTGGTGTAAAGCCGCCGATTGGTTGCGTACTGGCTCTTCAATTCTTCCAGTTGCGCCCGCTCGGCATGCAGTCGCCCCAGCAACTGATATTGCTCGACCTGCAATTGCAGCACCGAATCCTGCTGAATCTGTTCGCGGGATTGAATGTCGGCCACTCGCATCGCCAATTCCGCGAGAGCGATTTCCAGTTCGTGCTTCAGACGCACACGTTCATTACGCAGCTCAAAGTTGTTGATGGTCGCCAGCAACTGCCCCTGTTGCACACGCTGGCCGTCCCGTACATGCATTGATTCGATGATGCCGTTCCACGGCGTGCGAATCTCCAGAACGCGGCCCTGCATGACTCCGTAGGCCTGATTGCGGCCGAACTCCGACCACAGTGTGTTCCCGACAACCAGAGCGACAGAGCACACAAACAGCGTAATGAACCAGCGACCCTTGGGACGTTTGGGAGTCGGCCGGCCGCCGCGTCGTGAAGCATTTGCATCATGACGCGATGCGGCCCGACCGAGGTCAACAGTTCCCGCCGTCCCTGTTTCGTCAGAAACAGGGAATCCAATTGTTTTTTCCCGACGCGCATCGGCGACCAGTTCCGGAGCGGTACCGGCGATCTCAGCCGATTTGGCAGTCAGATCGTTTGTCATGAACCTGATCGAAAGGGGGCCAGGGGAGGCAAAATCGGGACAGCCAATCATTGGTCGGTTGTGCATCGCACCACCAGGTCTGCGCAACTATCCGTAACCAGATGATCGAGGCATAAGGTCTGGACTTGCTGGCAACACGCCGCAAATCCCGGTCTATCCGGAAATCTTTGCGGGAGACAGCAACCTTGGCGAATTCAGCGCTTGCACCAATGCTGCGGAACGATTCTCGTATTAGGTATGTAACGAGTGTTCCGTCAGCGACTTCGCAGAGTGCCCTGAGAATTGGAGTAGCGACCGTGTGCCCGCAAGGAATGGCCGGATTTGCCCGATGGATTCTGCTGCTTTGTGCCTGGGGGTTCGCTGCGACTCAGCTGGCCCAGGCCGACGACTGGGTGATTGGCTTTCGCATGAAATCGCCTGATCTGGATGAAGATACAACGGTCTATATCACCGGCAGTGTTCCTGGACTGGGTAACTGGCGACCCAACGCCGTGCCGATGACGTACGCCGGAGATCATGTCTGGACTTATGACCTGAAAATCGATCGGGCCCGGACCATCGAATACAAGTACACGCTCGGTTCATGGGAACGCGAGGGGGCCGGCGCGGATGGCTTCCCCCTTGAGAATCTTGCGGTCACGGTCAATCGCTCGATGGTGCAGGAGGACCAGATCAATTTCTGGACCAAAGGCCAGCGCCGCCCCATCGAGGGACAGATTACCGGTGCGGTGAAATACCACCGCCAACTGGAGGGCGAGGGGCTGCGGCCACGCGACGTCATCGTCTGGCTGCCGCCGGGTTACGACGAGTCGGGCGAAACCCGTTACCCGGTCCTCTACATGCACGACGGACAGAACATCGTCGATCCGCAGACGAGTTCCTTTGGGGTCGATTGGCAGGTTGACGAAACGCTGACAGAACTAATCGGCGAAGACAAGGTTCGGCCCATGATCGTGGTGGGTATTTACAACACGCCCGACCGGAATCGGGAATACCTGCACGGTGAGAAAGGCGACGCCTATATGCGGTTTGTGGTCGACGCACTCAAGCCGTTTATCGATGAGAACTATCGCACGGCGCCCGACCGGGATCAAACGTGGACTGCCGGTGCATCATGGGGCGGGTTAATTGCGTTCATGCTGGTATGGGAACATTCCGACATCTTTTCAGGAGCGATCTGTATGTCGCCGGGATTCCGATTCGACAGCCGTTCGATCGAACTGGATTATGTGCGTCACGTGATCGATTCGCCGCTGCCTGAACCACCGGTAACCCTGTACATCGACAACGGGGGCGTCGGTCTGGAAAAGAACTTGCAACCGGGCATCGATGCCATGCTGGAAGCGTTGCGGCATGACGAGATCGACG
>CAMYKF010000084.1 GCA_947258905.1 uncultured Pirellulaceae bacterium
GAATCCCTGCGGGATTATTGGATGTATCGAATTGTGTAGACACCAATGCTCGGGGGGAGGGTGCGCACAGGGCGGGTGAGGGCCAAAACGTCTTGACTCACCGATGACAGCGGCGGGTGGTCGACTCGCCCTCATCCGGCGGCTACGCCGCCACCTTCTCCCCAAGGGAGAAGGGTTATTCACTTCGGGGCGATCGTACAGCTCATGCGACGCGACTGGGTGCTGGGCGGGCTTTCCACCTTGCCGTGCTCCTCCAGCATTTTGATAATGCCTTGCATCACCTTGCGTCCTTCCTCCATATGGGCCAGTTCGCGGCCGCGGAACATCACGGTCACCTGGACTTTGTCCTTGTGTTCGAGGAATCCGATGGCTTTCTTGACCTTGAAATCGATATCGTGCTTGCCGGTCCTCGGTCGCACGCGGATTTCCTTGAGTTTGGTTTGATGAGACTTGCTCTTGTGTGATTTTTTGCTGCGCTCGTAGCGGAACTTGCCATAGTCCATAATGCGGCAAACCGGCGGCGACGCATCCGGTGCGACTTCCACCAAATCCAGCTCTGCTTCTTTGGCTTTTTCCAACGCCTCCTTGGTTGGTATGACTCCTAGCTGATTGCCTTGGGCATCAATTACACGAACAGGCGAGATGCGGATCTGTTCGTTCGTTCTGTACTGGTCGATGTTTGGTTCCTTTCAACAGGGAAGGGGTTGGGAAAGTGGACTAACCACGCGGCAAACCATCGGCTGCCGCGTTAATGATACGCTGCCTGCCCGCTCTTGCAAATCGCGGTATCGCGGAATCCCGAAAAACAGGGGGGAGCGGGCCACCGGCCAGTTGGCTCGTCAATCAGTAGCGGTGGCTTCCAGCCGCCGTTTCCAACTCCATTGCCCCTCGGTCAGAGAAGTCGAAGATCCCGAATTTTGGGCGTGGCCGCAGGCCCCGGCGCAGGACCGCAACGGCGGCTGGAAGCCACCACTACGCGCCTCGCGCCTGGCTCAATATTCATTTTCAACGCGATCGGCCGCCATCGACACTTTGCTCTTGTGCTTGACCCGCACCACGCGATCAGCCACCTCCTGTTGCAACTTGACAATCGCCTCGGCGACCGGCATCGCACCCAGATCGCCATCAATCCGGTCGCGTACCGAGACCGTATGGTTCTCCGCGTCCCGCGGCCCCACGATCAGCATGTAGGGAGTCATTTCCATCTGGGCATCGCGGATTTTCGCGCCCAGCTTTTCGCTGCGAAAATCCCCTGCGATTCGCAAACCGGCGTCCAGGAATTGCTGCTGAACCTGGCGTCCGTATTCCTCGCTCTTGTCGCTGACGGTCAGTACCCTGCCCTGATCCGGATTCAGCCATAACGGAAATGCACCGGCAAAATGCTCGATCAGCACGCCGATAAACCGCTCCATCGAGCCAAACGGGGCCCGGTGGATCATCACCGGACGGTGCGGCTGGTTATCGGCGCCTATATAAGTAAGGTCGAATCGCTCGGGCAGGTTGTAATCGACCTGCACCGTACCCAGTTGCCATTCGCGGCCGATGCAGTCGCGGACGATGAAGTCAATCTTGGGACCGTAAAAGGCCGCTTCGCCTGGCTCCTCGGCAAACGGCCGCCCCAGACTGGCCGCCGCTTGCCGGCAGGCTTCCTCGGCGCGATCCCAGTTCTCCGGACTGCCGACGTATTTATCGCCATCCGGATCACGCAAACCGACCCGCACCCGGTAGTCTTCCAGAGCCACGGTGCCCAAAACGATCTCCACCAGCTCGAGGCAGCCCTTCAGTTCGTCAGCCAATTGATCGTCGGTCACAAACAGATGTGCATCGTCCTGGGTAAAACCGCGGACACGGGTCATGCCGCCGATCTCGCCCGACTGCTCCCAGCGATACACGGTCCCGAACTCGGCCAGTCGAATGGGCAGGTCCCGATAGCTGCGTTGCTGAGACGCGTAGATCTTCACGTGCATCGGGCAGTTCATCGGCTTCAGCAAGTAGCCCTCGATGTCGCCTTCCTTCATCTGGTTGGACAGGTCGGCGCAGCTGCAGCCCTTTTCCACCAGCAAATTCAACTGGTCGCGCAATACGATCGGCGGATACTGGCTGTCCTGGTAATACGGGAAGTGGCCCGAAGTACGAAACAGATCCAGCTTGCCGATGTGCGGAGTCAGCACCTGCTCGTAACCCTGTCGAGTCAGGTGACTGGCAATAAAGTCCTGCAACTTGTGTCGGATGAATGCGCCGCGAGGAGTCCACAGGATCAGGCCTTGTCCGACATCCTCGTCGATGTGATAAAAGCCCAGTCGTTTATTAAGCACTCGATGGTCGCGTTTTTTGGCTTCCTCGATATGCTCCAGATGTATATCGAGTGATTTCTGGTCAAAGAAAGCGGTGGCGTACAGCCGTTGCAATTGCGGACGCGATTCATCGCCTTTCCAGTACGCTCCGGCAATCGACAACAGCTTGAACGCGCCAATGGCACTTGGTTTGGGCACATGCGGACCGCGACATAAATCGATGAATTCGCCCTGCTGGTAGAAAGAAAGGTTCGAGTGGTCGGCCAGCCCTTCCTCGATATGCTCGACCTTGAGCGGTTGTTCCAGATCGCGGCAAATCTGAATCGATTCGTCACGTGAACGCTCGATGCGTTCAAACGGCTCGTCGAGCTCGATGATCTTCTGCATTTCGGCTTCGATCGCCGGGAATTCCTCTTCGCGAATGGGCTCGGGCGATTCGATGTCGTAATAGAATCCGCCTTCGATCGTCGGGCCAAACGCCAGTTGCACGCCTGGCTTGATCCGCATTACTGCGCGAGCCATCACATGCGCGCACGAATGCCGCATGGTGGCCAGCGCGTACGGGTCCTTGCGAGTAATGATCCTCAGTTCGACTTCCGACCCGTCAATCACGTGATTGAGCGGGACGGCCCGACCAGCGACCTCGCCCCACAGGGCGTCCTTGGCCAGTCGTGAACCGATGCTTTTGGCGACTTTATGGACAGTGACCGGCTTGTCGTATTCGCGAATGCTGCCATCGGGCAATTTGACGGAAACCAGTGCAGGTGATGCTTCTGAAATGACAATTCTCCTTGTATCGATCGTGCCCGCCCAAACAAATGGCGTGGCCGAACCCAGTATAAAGCTCATGACACACAGCGCAAACGGCGGTTCGGTCAGGGGAGAGGGAAAAGGGATGAGGAAAGAGGACTCAGGCCCGGGGGCGTCGGCAGAACGCCATTTTGCAATTTGCACGCTCCCCACCTGTTCTGCTCTCCGCGCTTCCGCGTCTCGGCCCGACTGAACTCGCCGAAGTCCGCGAGCCTGTTACTTCCGCCTTCAAAATTCCCGCTCGACAATCTGCGGTTCCATTTTTCTGGCCGGCCATTATCCTGCGAGTTAAAATGGCGTCTCTTCCTGTCCCACTCACCATTTCCCACCGGGGTAACCCATGCCCATCATCCTCGTCGTCGATGATACCGAGGTCGATCGCCAGTTGATTGGCGGCCTGATCCGCAAGGACATTGAATGGATTGTCGAATACGCGGAGAACGGCCAGGCCGCACTCGACCTGATGGAACACACTTCGCCCGATGTTGTCGTCACCGACCTGGTGATGCCGGAAATGGACGGCATCGAACTGGTGCGTCGCGCCAAGAAGTCGTACCCGCAAATCCCCGTGATTCTGGCAACGGGTCAGGGAAGTGAGGAAGATGCGGTCCGCGCCTTGAAAGCCGGTGCCGCCAGCTACGTTCCCAAGTCGGCGTTGGCCGACAGTCTCATGGATACGATTGATCAGGTCCTGCATTTGGCGAATGAAGACGAACCGCAGGATCGCCTGATGCACTGCCTGACCCACACGCGGTATCAATTCAAAATGCCCAACGACCCGGCACTGATTCAGCCGCTAATCATTGTCGTGACCAGTTTAATGCAACAACTTGGCATGGGTGACGAGGCCATACGCAGGCATGTGGCCGTGGCATTGGAAGAAGCGTTGTTGAATGGCATGCTGCACGGCAATCTCGAGTTGCTGCCGTTTCAGGTCCAGCAAGCCAGGCACGAGCTGCATGAGAACGGGAGCAGCGACGTCGTGGCGACTCGAATGCAGGAATCTCCCTACAAGGATCGTCACATCGTGTTTGGCGCTGACGTCAAGCCTCAGAAGGTGCAATTCATTGTGCGCGACCACGGCAAGGGATTCGACACCAGTAAACTTCCCACGCGGGAAGCGCTGGATCAGTTGTCGTCGGCCGAAGGCGGGCGTGGCCTGATGCTGATCGGCAACTTTATGGACGAAGTCGGCTTTAATGAATCCGGCACCGAAATCCAGATGGCCCTTAAGTCCAAAGCCTGAACCGGCTACCGCACATCTGTCAGGACTGCATTAATATCTACACAAATGACCCGTGGCAAAATTCACCCTCCCGGGGAGTCAGGGGAGGTCGAAGATCCCGGCGCGCCGGGGGTCGGAACCGCGTGTACGAGGTTCCGGGAAGGGCTTGGTCCTCGAGCCCCCTACTTCAGCCTTCGAAATCAGCCTGCGAAATTCCTTGTTCGACATTCGACATTCCCTGCGCTCCTTCTCCCTCGGGGAGAAGGTGGCCGAAGGCCGGATGAGGGCCAATTTGCAATCTTCCTTTTACCGCGGCGACCCTTCAGCCTGCGAAATTCCTTGTTCGATATTCGACATTCCGATCCTCAGCCTACCGCTTCCTCAATCCCCACCCTTTCACATCCGGGTTCACTTTAAAGTACTCCACCATCAACTCAAACAACTCTGGCATCGACTGCTGCATCCTCTCGGGCATTTCGAAAAACGTTTCGCTGGCTACGGCAAAGAATTCGGCCGGGCTGCTTGCCCCGTAGTGATCCAGCAGCACTCGCCGTCCCGCGATCGCGGCTCGTCCCAATTGTTCAAATTCCCGCGAGCAGACTTGTTGCCAGCGCTGGGCCGTCTCCGGATTATCAAACACCGGATTGCCGCCCATCTCGCCATCGAGTCCATCCAGGCAGTGCGCGAACTCGTGCACGACCAGATTGCGACCGCCATTATTGCTGCGGGCCCCGGCCAGCACATCGGCCCAGGAGAGCACCACCGGGCCGCCTTGCCACGCTTGTCCGGCCAGCGGCCGGCCTTCCTCGACGACCATCCCGTCACGCATGGTGGCGCGCTGGAAAGCGGGATGGATCAGGATGGTGCGCACGTTGTCGAAGTAGAAATCCTGCACGCCCAGCACCATCATGGCCGCTTGCGCCGCGATCGTGACCCGGATTTCGTCATTGATGGCCAATCCATCGCAGCCCTCCCAGTATTTTTCGGCGACGATGATCCTGGTCACGTCCTGCCAACGCAACCTCAGTTGTTCATCCGCCACGCGATATTGACGGACATTGAGGGTCAGCACCTGGGACCATTGTGCCGGCCACGGCTGCTCCGCAATCCTGCGACGTTTTCTTCTTTTCAACCAGCCGAACATGCGAATAGGTAGTAGGTGGTAGGGAGTAGGTTGTTAACAGGCTGTAGATCGTAGGCCGTAGACTATAGACAGTAAAACCAAAGCCCTTAACATATCCATCCGTGCTATCCGTGCCATCCGTGGCCTACGCGTCTCCGCGTCTTCGCGAGCCACCCCTCCTTCAACCTTCGAAAATCCTTGTTCGACATTCCGCGGTTTTTCTTCGTGCCGCCGTGCCTCGGTGGTTACCATCCGAACCTGCAACCGGAGCTGTTTGTCCAGAAACGCAGAATCCGCTACAATTCCGGGTCCCCAAAGGGCGGTTAGCTCAGCTGGCTAGAGCGCCACGTTGACATCGTGGAGGTCGTTGGTTCAAGTCCAATACCGCCCACTTGATAAGGTCCCAGGCCGTAATGGTTTTGGACCTTTTTCCTATTGAAGGCGATTCGTTTTCTCTCCTACAGTTTCGCTACCGGTCCGCCCGCAGGGGATGGTGTAACAACACGAAGCGACGTGTTTTTTTGATTGCACGAAAGAACTCAACTCGGTCTACCCGGCGATCACTGCCGTTGTAGCGGGTTAGTTGGCTTGTCTCTTCTGCCATTGTGCAATATGGAATCCCGACCAGGGCCCGCATCGATAGCGATACAAGAGTCTCTTCACGCTTCGCCATTGCACGGCGACCATCGAACAATCGCTTTACCAGACAAACGCTTTACCAGACAAAGAAAGTGCCTCGATTTTGCGAGCTAATGTCTTCGGGGGCGCAACTGCTGGCAATTCTCAGGCTGGTCCTGAAAACTTATAATCGTTCAGCCAAACAGGAACCAACCGATGGAGATAGAGTGATGTCGAAGGACGC
>CAMYKF010000085.1 GCA_947258905.1 uncultured Pirellulaceae bacterium
CAGGCCCGACCGCTACTGGATCGCACGCTGGAGATCTGGAAGCAGCAGTCCATTCCGCATCCGGTGTACATGGTCACCGCCATGACAAATCTGGCGGCGCTGCACACGGAAATGGGCGAACTGGAAAAGGCGCAGGAACTGTATGAACAGGGACTGGCCATTCAGGAAGAAGCCTTTGGCCCTGACAATCCCCGACTGGCCAACATCCTTCGCAACTACGCCGGATTTCTGCGCAAGGCCGGCAAGGACGTCGAGGCCGACGGCATCGAGAAACGACTGGCAGAACTGATGGGCAAATAAGCGAGTACAAGACTCTCTCTTCGACTACGCTATACACTTCAGCCCAAACGGGACGGAAATCCGGCAGGGCACCGCTGCATCCGGGCGAGGCATTAGATTGATGATGGCCAGTGACCAGCCTGAACAACCATCACCAAATGCCGGACAATTCGCGCGCAACCTGACATTGGCGTGCCTGGCTTTTCTGGCCTCGCTGGTTGTCAACTATTTGGCTGGCACGAATGTCGCGCTGCGCGGTCGCGATCAGCCATCCCTGACGGCCGATTTGTTTCTCAACTGGCTGCCGCAATACAACGTGCAATGGCTGTTCGTTTGGGGCTTCGCTTTTTTTGTTACCGTTGCCTTTGTCGGTTGCCTGCTGGAATGGAAACGAGCGCCGTATGTGATCTGGATGTACGCTCTGCTGATCACCCTGCGTTCCTTGTTCATCATCCTCACACCGATGGGCCCGCCGCCTGGAGCATCGATGCCGGGTGAGGAAGTGCTGTTCGATTTTTTTGGCCGCTGGCTAACGTTTGGCTATGACCTGTTTTTTTCGTCGCACACATCCATGCCGTTTCTGGGCTTTCTCATATTCCGGCGCTGGCCAACCCGGGTGATCATGCTCGTGCTGTCTGTCGTCCTGGCAAGCTGCACATTGATCGGTCGTTATCACTATTCCATTGATGTCTTCGCTGCCCCCTTCATCGCCTACGCACTGGTTCAGGCCCACCAGTGGCTGGAGCGTCGCATTGCAAGTGCCGCGAGAAAGAGCGCCGGCCCCTGACGGGTTGTTACTTGTGTGTAGAAACTGCCACCGGTACGATTGATGAACTGTCTCGCAAACCCATGCATCCGCGCCGGGTTCAAACAGCGCCACGCCACCATCAGCACGGCGAAACCTGAGGTCCATTGATGCTTGACGACCCTCCCGCCTCACCGGACGACAGTTTGTTGCTGGGGATCGACGTCGGATCCACGACCGTCAAGGTGGTGGCGGTGGACCCACATGATTGCAACATCTTGTGGAGCGATTGCCAGCGTCACGATACGCGGCAAGCCGACAAGCTGCTGGAATTGCTGGCCGCCATGCACCGCGCGTTGCCACACGTACCTCAGGAACGAATCCGCAGCTTCATTACCGGATCCGGTGCCCGGCCATTATCCCGCCCACTCGGGGCACAGTTTGTTCAGGAGGTGAACGCAGTCACGCTGGCTGTGGAAAAGCTGCACGCCGACGCCGGCAGTGTGATCGAACTGGGGGGCCAGGATGCCAAGATCATCGTCTTCAAGTTGAATCCCGAGACGGGCGAAAAGCTGGCCGTCTGCTCGATGAATGACAAGTGCGCCAGCGGCACTGGCGCGACGATTGACAAGTGCATGAAGAAGCTGGGACTGGCTGAAGATGAACTGGCCGAACTGCCTTTCGACAACTCCAGGTTGCACAAGGTCGCTGCCAAATGCGGTGTGTTCGCCGAAACCGACGTTGTGAACCTGGTGAAATCGGGAATCCCTGCCGATGAAGTGATGTGCTCTCTGGCTGATGCGATCGTGAACCAGAATCTATCCGTGTTGACTCGGGGCAACACGCTTTCACCAAAAGTGCTGTTGCTGGGCGGACCCAACACTTACCTGCGATTCATTCAGGAATGCTGGCGCGTGCGGATTCCCGAAACATGGATCCAGCGAAAACTGGCATGGTCCCGCGACGTGCCGCTCGAGCAACTGATTGCCGTGCCCGACAACTCCCAGTACTACGCAGCCTGGGGTGCCGTAATCTACGGCCTGGAAGAACCACCGCATGTCGGACGTTATCAGGGCATCCGAAAACTGGAATCTTTCTTGCGGGAACGCGCCGACAGGCGAAGCGGCGCGGAAACCGATCCGCCTCTGGTGACTGGCCCGCATGAGGCCGCCGAATTTGCCCGCGAATTCTCGCCACCGGTATTTACCCCCCGACGCTTTTCCCCGGGTCAGCGGGTGCGCGCGGCGATTGGACTGGACGGAGGGTCAACCTCTTCCAAAGCGGTACTGGTCGACGAGGCGGGCGACGTCATCGCCAGGGCCTATCGACTGTCCCAGGGCAATCCGATCCGCGACATGAAAGAACTGCTGGCCGATCTTGAATCACAAGTGGTTGGGCAGTCAGCGAAACTCGAAGTGCTGGGGCTGGGCGTTACCGGATACGCCGCCGACGTGCTGGAAGCGTCGATTCAGGCTGACGTGAACATCGTGGAAACGGTGGCGCATATGCAGAGTGCCAGGCATTTCTTCGGTGATGTTGATGTGATCTGTGATATCGGCGGCCAGGACATCAAGGTCCTGTTCATGCAAAACGGAGACATCAAGGACTTTCGCCTGTCCAACCAGTGTTCCGCAGGTAACGGCATGATGTTGCAGTCGATGGCCGATCAACTGGGCATTCCTGTTGAAGGGTACGCCGAACTGGCATTCCGGGCGAAGTTGGCGCCGCGGTTCAGTTTTGGCTGCGCGGTGTTTCTGGAAAGCGACCGTGTGAACTTTCAAAAGGAGGGCTTTTCGCGCGAGGAATTGCTGGCTGGCCTGGCCAGGGTGCTGCCGAAAAATATCTGGCAGTATGTCGTGCAAGTCTCCGGGATGGCGGCCCTGGGAACGCGATTCGTGTTGCAGGGGGGTGTCCAGTACAACCTGGCGGCGGTCAAGGCCCAGGTGAATTACATCCGCGAGCGTGTTCCTCATGCCGGGATTCTGGTGCATCCGCACTGCGGAGAAGCCGGAGCGATCGGCGCTGCCATTGAAACGCTACGCATCATACGGCGACGCGGCTACTCGAAATTCATTGGCATCGAACAGGCCGTGGGTCTGCAATACTCGACCCGCAACGATGAACAAACTCGATGTTACTTCTGCCCCAACCAATGCTCGCGGACCTTCATCGACACGCATCCGCCTGGTGGCAGCGGCAGCCGTTACATCTCGGGATTTTCCTGCGAAAAGGGAACGGTCGAGTCGCGCGCAGCGTTGCGCAAGCTGCTCGATGCACGCAATGAGCTGAAGCAAAAATATGTCAACCTGGTCGAATACGAGTCCCGCCTGGCATTTGGTTCCATAAAAAGGCCCGAGCCATTGTCGGAGCAGGGCACGGCCATCGATGATGTGCAGGTCAGTCGCAACTGGCTGGGACAAATTCGGCGTCGACCGGTTCGCCGGGGATTCTGCCGCTCAAGCGAGGCGTCCCGGCGGCGGCGCGGTGAATTGCGAATCGGGATGCCGCGTGTCCTGAACATGTATTCGACGGCGCCGCTGTTTCGGACTTACTTCGAGACACTGGGTATCCCCCCGCAAAATATCTGCTTCTCGCCCGCCACGAGTCACAAGATGTTTCGCGAGGGGGCCCGGTACGGTTCAGTCGATCCGTGTTTTCCGGCCAAAGTGGTGCAGGCCCACCTGCATCACCTGCTGTTTCACGTTCACCACCCGCCGGACAGGCCACTGGATTACATCTTCTTCCCGGCGGTCACGCACTTGCCCACGTCTTTGCAGGGGACCATGGATGCGGCTTCCTGTACCATCGCGGCGGGAACTCCCAGCGTGATGAAAGCGGACGGCGCAGTAACGTTGGGCGAACATGCTTACTTCAAGCGGCAGATGTTTGAAATGTGGGGCGAACGACTGGGAATCACCGAGGATGAAAGCGATTTCGCAGTAGATCAGGGCTGGGAATCCCTCGATCAATTCGATGCAGAAATACAGCGTCGTGGCCTGGAGGTCCTGGAGCAGGTGGAAGCGGAAAACCGGCTGGCCCTGCTCGTACTCTCCCGCCCCTACCATGCCGATCCCGGTTTGCATCATGGAATCCTCGAGGACTTCCAGGCACTCGGTTATCCGATCCTTTCCATTCGCTCGATCCCCAGGGACAAGGGCTGGTTGTCACGCTGGTTCAAAGACGACCTGGAAAGCGGACGCATCGACGATCCCCTGGACATCGGCGATGTGTGGCCGGAGAACTATTCCGCCAACAGTGCGCACAAGGTCTGGGCAGCCAAGTTCGCGGCGCGTCATCCCCACGTGGCTGTGCTGGACCTGTCCAGTTTCAAATGCGGGCACGACGCGCCCATTTACTCGCTGGTCGACCAGATTATCGAGAACGGGCAAACGCCTTACATGGCGATTCACGATCTGGACGCCAACAAACCTTTTGGATCACAGAAAATCCGCGTCAAGACTTACGCCTACACGCTGCAGCGTTATCAGGAGACGCTGCACGACCGCGCCCGCAAAATGTCGGAATTGCAGCGTCGGATCGCGGCGCGGCGACGAGAACTGCTCGCCGAACGACAGATGGCGCTGGCCGTCAGCACAGGCGAGGCGATCGGGCAAAACGGATCCAGCCAGATGGCCCACGCGTTTCGAGCATATCTGCAGGAAGAAGAGTCGGTATACGGCATGAGCTTGCATGAATCCAGTGAACAGGATTCACGCAGCATCACGGAATTCGGCATGGAGCCCGAGCCGGTTGCTGGAAGTTGCTGCAAGTTGCACCCCCCATGCGACTCGCCCCTGCTGCCGATACTGGACGATCACCAGGTGGCAATGGAAAGGTAAATGTGGTGGCGAATCCGAGTCACAACTTGAATGGCAGCCAGCCACACGAAATCGTGGAAACCACAGACGCGCACCGCGAGTTGCCGGTGCATTCGTGTTCTCAATCCGCGGCGCCGCGGGTGCTGGATTACGGTCAGATCGAGGCCGAACTGGAATCGTACGAAGCCACCGAGCGACAAAGGCTGGGCTTGCCACCCAAACAGACTTGTCACTGGCATGATCCCAATCCGCAGAAATTCACGCGGGCTCAGCGCGACACGACGACGATTCTGATCGGCGGTCTTACCGTTGCCCAGGATCGCTTGATTCGCGCGGCGTGGAATGGACTGGGTTACCGCGTCGAGTCGCTGCCGTGCCCCGACAAGGCGGCTTTGCATTTTGGCAAGGAGTACGGCAGCCGCGGCCAGTGCAATCCAACCTGGTTTACGGTGGGAAACCTCATCAAATACCTCGTCCATTTACGCGACGAACAGCATATCCCGGTTGAGGAAATCGTTGAGCGTTATTTGTTTCTCAACGCCGGCGCCTGTGGCCCCTGCCGGTTTGGAATGTACCCGACCGAATATCGCAAGGCGCTGCGCGATGCAGGGTTCCCCGGCTTCCGCGTCTTGTTGTTCCAGCAAAACAGTGTGAATCAAACCGATGGCGGGGAACCCGGATTGCAACTCAACATGCGCTTTTTCCATGAGATGGTCAAAGGCATGCTGGTGGGCGACGTATTGAACATGATCGGTTACCGCATTCGACCCTACGAGCGACAACCGGGCCGCACGGATCAGGTCCTCGGTCACTGTCAGAACATACTGGAGGGGGCTCTGGCCCGACGCCAATCGGTCGTTCGCGCCCTGCGGCGTTGTCGTAAATTGCTGGCGGACATTGAAGTAGATCGTCTGCAGGTCAAACCGAAAGTGATCGTGCTTGGTGAATTTTGGGCCATGACGACCGAGGGCGACGGCAATTATCATTTGCAACGATTTCTGGAAGCGGAAGGCGCAGAAGTCGACATTCAGCCGCTGGCCTCCTGGTTGTTGTACCTGATTTGGCAATGGCGTTTCGACACTTTGCGCCGACTCGAGCTGCGCGGTGAGGACGTCGGACGCAAGGGCCTGGCGGGCAAGCACGGAAACCGCAGGTTGTGGAAGCTGTGGATCGCCGAGCGGATGGTCCGCGGCATGTTTCGCTCGTATGCCCGCGCTATCGGTCTGATCCGTTGCGGCTTGCCGGATATGGATGAACTGGCCCGACAGGCGCAAGACTTCTACGACCTTGAGGTGCGTGGTGGTGACGGCCACATGGAGGTGGGCAAGCTGATCGAAGCGGTCACCAGGAACAAGGCGCATATGGTCGTCTCGGTCAAACCGTTCGGTTGCATGCCCAGTTCAGGCGTGTCCGATGGTGTGCAGTCAGCCGTGCTCGGCAAGCACCCCCAGGCCATCTTTTGTCCTGTCGAAACAACCGGAGATGGCGAAGTCAACTTTCAAAGCCGCATCCTGATGTCGCTGTTCAAGGCTCGCCGCAAGGCGCGAGAGGAATTCCAGTCGGTGCTCGCTGATTCCCGGCTGGATTCGGGCGACGTTCGCCAACTGCTCACTCGCAAGCAGAAACGGGCCACATATTATCCTCGTCACGAATTCGCAGGAACCGCGACCAATATGGTTAACCATGCGACCCACAATTTCTTGTTAAAGGCCAGCCATCCATGAGCGAATACCGAATTGTCGATGTGAATGCCGACAACGTGGAAGAGCACGGATTCTTTTGCGTGAAGAACAAGAAGCACCCTGGCTATATCGCCAAACTGGATTGGCTGCGTCAGCGATTCGAGGAAGGGCTGCGGATCAAGCTGATCCAGACGCAGGATGGCAAGAAGGCCGGCTTCCTTGAATACATTCCCGGCGAGTACACGTGGCGCGTGGTGGAAGCGCCCGGCTATCTGGTGATCCACTGTCTGTGGGTCGCCTCGAACAAGTTTCCTTACCGCGGGATGACGAAGAAACTTTTGAACGCGTGTTCCAGCGACGCGCAACGCAACGGTTTTAAGGGAACCGCCGTGGTCACCCGCGACGGGCCGTGGATGGCAGGAAGCGGCGTTTATTTGAAACACGGGTTTCGACAGGTGGACGAGGCGCCGCCGCATTTCCAGTTGCTGACTAAAGCCGTTGGCAGGAACAAGGTCCGACAACCATCTTTTCCCGACAACTGGGACCAGCGGCTGAAGAAACACCGCGGACTGAAATTGCTGTACACCAACCAGTGCCCCTACATCGGCAAGGCGGTCGCAGAACTGCCGCCGGTTGCCGAAAAGTATGGCGTCAAGCTCAAGCTCGTTCAGCTGAAAAACGCGGCTGAGGCCCGTGCACAGCTGGCCTCGCCCTATGGCATGATCAATCTGGTCTGCAAAGGCCGCTTGCTTGCCGATCACCCCATTAGCGCTACACGGTTTCGCAATATCCTGCAAAAGGAACTGAAGTTGAAGAGCATTTAATCAGATCTGCCCGCCCGGTCGTATCCTTGGAAAATCACATGAGCGAGGTCGTTTTCCATCGGAACACAGGTCCGCAATGGTTGTGGCAGATAAAGTTTCCTCCACCAGACGGCTCGTTTCGTCCAGCAACTTGTGCATGGGGCACAGCTCGATGTGGTCAACAAACCCCAACGGGCATTCTGTAATCCTGGGGATCTCGTCAACGGACAAAACCACGTCGAGCGTCGTGATTTCCTCTGCGGGCTGACTCAGTCGGTACCCCCCGCCGCGTCCTCGTCGGGATTCGACAATACCGGCCACCTCGAGTTCATATAGCACTTTGGCAAGATACTCGCTGGGAACAAAGGTGGAATCGGCAATCTCATCCCGGCTAATGAAACCGTTATCGCTCCCGCCCAGGAAAACGATGGCTCGCAAGGCATATTTCGCTGTTGCTGAGATCATGAGGGGAAAGGCAGGTGCTGCGATCCAGTTCGGACGTCGCCTCAGTCAGGCACTTTCATTCGCCGCAACACTACCGTTTGTTCCTTTGCCAGTTTGTTTTCAACGTTTTTCGCCGGGTCGTCTAGCTTCCCAGTTGGGGCAGGGGATTGGTACCAACCTGCAATTCCTTTTCCAGTTTCAGGGCTCGCGGAAAAAGAATGTTGTTCTCCTTGTGAATATGGATATGCAGATCCGTTTCCAATTCCCCTAAACCATCGAACAAGGCACGCCAGGTATTGCAGGCTTCCGGCGGCGGCTCGAATTCATGCGTCAATTCACGCAAGCGACTCATGGCTGTGCCGGCGGAGTCGTGTTCGTGTTCCATCATCCGCACCGGATTCGCGACCGTACCGAAAGGAAATTCGGGTCGCGTGGCAGACAGTTCCAGCTGGCGAATGGCCGGGAAGAGTATGTTTTCTTCTTTCATCATATGCGGTTCGAGTTCGCCACGAAGTTCCAGAAAAACATCTCGAACCTTGATCAAATCAGCATCTTTCTCGCCATGCACCTGGGCCACGCGGCGAGCCATTTTCTCCAGTCGCGGCAGCTCGGATCGCAGAAATTGATGATGGGTTTGTTCAATGTGATCGGCCAGGCGGGTCAACGACTCGCTCAGCCAGTCCACTTCGTCCGCCTGCTCCCTGCCGTCCCGGGCTTCGTTGAGACGCTGCAAGACCTCTTGCGGATCAATGTCCCGCTTGCGACATGCTTCTTCCAGCGTAACGCCACCGCCGCAACAAAAGTCGATTTTGAATTCCTGAAACACGCGTGACGTTGCGGGATGCTGCGCGACCCATTGCCCAACGGATTCGGGCGTACTTGACTCGGTCATTTCCTCTCCCATGTTCCTGCAGTTAAAGACACCGTGACGCTGCCAGAGCGGATCGATTCCAGTCAAAGCGCAGCGATGGTCGTGGAATTCGAGGGATGCAAAAACCGCGCCCTCGGCGAAACGCGTGCAAAAATCAGGCGTCTGATGCCATGGCACCGTTTTTCGAGCGGTATCGCCCGATTGGATACCATGCACGCTAATGTGCACGCAATGCCGTGCCGCGTGCCCGCCAATCTGGTCAGGCTGAGACCTTTTTTTGCTGGTCCATGGCCAGCCATGCTGCGTTTTTCTCGTAGAAAGTAGGCGGCTCGTAGGTCCAACCCTCTTTGAGGCGGGCGTCTTCGTCCTGGATTTTTTTTAACACGTAAGGTCCCGCGACATTTGCAAAATGCTCTGCTCGATCGCCGAACTCGGCAAATAACTCTTCCAGTAAACTCGACAAACGGGAACGCAGGGCCGGCTGATCATCAAAATACGATATAGCCGCGGCCACCATGGGCACGCCATGCTTGACCAGGTCACGTGTTTCCCATTTAAACCGTTTTCGAATGCGTTCGTCGGAATGTGCCGAATATCGCCGCCAGCCCTTGAGCGTGGTCGACACGGCTCGTATCACGCTGGGTCCGTTTACATGAAAATCACGATTGAATGCTCGCAGCAGGTATTCGGTTTCCTGGCCTTCACGAATCAGGGGATGAAGAAAGTTAAACCGGTACTGGCCATGATGATCGCTGTGCGGCACGTCTGACTCGCCCTTGAGCAATCCCTGCTCCTCCAGTTCCGTCCACAGCGGCGTGCCCGGCAATGCCGTGTACAACATGAATTGATGGAAGTCGGTGTCATGACTGACCGCATAGTCGATGACGTTATCGATGTTATCCGGGGAATGGGATTCGAGGCCGATAATCGTCGAACCCAGAATACGGATTCCGTGACTTTGCAATTCGCCAACCAGGGTCCGCGTATCGACGCCGCGAAGTTTGGTGTATTGGCTTTCTTCGCCCTCCAGTCCCATCCAGACCCACGAAATGCCGAGTGCCACCAGCTCTTCAAAACTGTACTTGCTGACTACGTTGGCCGAACTGAAGACGTTGAATGACCAGGGCTTGTTATGTGCTTTCATCAGTTCCAGCAACCGCAATGCGCGAGGCCGGTGCAGCAGGAAGTTCTCGTCCATCACAAAAAATGAGCGGGCACCCATGGATGATTCAAGCTGACAGATCACGTCAAAAAGCTCATCGCCACCATCGTAGAAATTGACGAATTTTCCCTTTCCGCCAAACATTGCCGAGGTCACACAGAAATTGCATCCCATCGGGCATCCCACCGAGGGGATCAATGTCGCCGTGCGGTCGCGGCGTTTGATGTTGATCGTGGTTCCCAGATTTCGATAGTCGACATAGGTTGGAATCTCAGGGTGTCGCAATGGCCGGTCC
>CAMYKF010000086.1 GCA_947258905.1 uncultured Pirellulaceae bacterium
TCCGGCCCCGGTTTGACAAGTTCTGACAACCGGGTTTAATCACTCCCACAAGGACATGCCAGCAGGAGCCGACCTGTTGGCTGTTGGCCACAATCAAGACAACCGGTAATTGCCGCCTGGACCTGTCATGGACAGAAAACTTCTCCTCTTGCGACGGCATCGTTTTTCGGATGGATTAACGAAAGAGGAAATTGAATCAAAAGCCAACGATTGCGAGTTGATGGAGCTGGCAACGGATCAGTCACTGCATCAGGCCGGCGACCCGATCGATAGCCTGTTCCTGATCGTGCTGGGTCGATTCCGCCAAACGGTGCAGGACCAGGCGTGCAAGGAAGTCCTGAGGGATTTTTGCGCAGGGGTATGCAATTCGGCGCGCTCGCCGCCGCCCAGTCGCAGCCCGTGAAGATTTCGGTGGTGGCTGTTGAGCCGTCGACGGCGTTGAAGCTGAATTACCAGATATTCCCTAACCACGCTGCAAAGATCCCCCGGTTGCTGATCAACTTCATCCAGCGGGTCGGCGACATGATGAAGCAAACCCTGCGTGTTGACCGCGTGCATCGCCAGGCCGGTGTGGTCACAATTATCCACGGGACTCCAGCCAGCCGACCATTGACCTGCGTATGTGACCACAACTGCTATGAAAGACTCGGATTGCGTGGAATTCCTGCAGTGGGCGTTGCCGCAGCTGGGTATGCGCTGGCCGGGATTCCGCAAGGTGCGGCGACAGGTTTGCCGGCGAGTGGACCGGCGACTTCGCGAATTGGGTTTGGAAACCACGCGGGCATATCGTGATTATCTGTCCGAGCATCCGGCGGAATGGAACGCACTGGATACGCTGTGCCGTATTCCCATTTCAAGGTTCTATCGCGATCGCGGTGTATTCGATTGTTTGCGTGAACGGGTGCTGCCGGAATTGGCAAAAGATGCCGTGGCCCGAGGCGAATCTGCACTAGGAATATGGAGTGCCGGTTGCGCGTCCGGCGAAGAACCATTCACGCTGGACATCATTTGGCAGCTCGACCTTACCGCGAAGTTTCCACAACTGGACTGCCGAATCATCGCCACCGACATCGACGAGCACATGCTGGAGCGGGCAAATCGCGGATGTTATTCCAGCAGCAGTCTCAAGGACTTGCCGGAGGTGTGGCGCGAGGCGGCGTTCACCCGGCAAGAGGAAGAGTATTGCATCAAATCAGAGTTTCGCACCGGAATCGAGTTCTGCAGACAGGATATCCGCCATCAGATGCCCGACGGCCCATTCCACCTGATCCTCTGTCGCCATTTGGTATTCACCTATTTCGACGATGCGACTCAACAGCAGTTGTTGCAGCAACTGCTGGGAAAACTGGTTCCCGGCGGCTTTCTGGTCACTGGCAAGCAGGAGACTTCCGAACTCGCACCCGATCGGCTCAAACAGTGCCAGCCACCCATGGGGATTTACCGTTTGCTTACTCCCTCCCTTGCATAAGGGGGAATAGCAAACACTCCCCCCTTTGCCAAAGGGGGGCCGGCGGTGTTCCTGCTCCAACAAAGATGGAAACAACCGAGAGGATCAACTACCACAGAAATCCAGCTACCTGCGCTACAATTTGCACGCCTGCGGATCGCAGCGGGCAAAATGCTCCTGCTCGTAAGGCTGCTGATCCACGCCGAGGTAAAGCACTTGTTGATCCTTGCTGCCGTACCGGTAAATCGTGACGCCTTTCAGACCCAACCGCCACGCCTGTGTATACACGTCGGAAACCTGCTGAACCGTTGCCGACTCGGGCAGGTTGATTGTCTTGGATACAGCGTTGTCGACGTGTTTCTGGAATGCCGATTGAATTTGCAGATGAAACGACGGCTCAATTTCCAATGCCGTGCGAAACAACTCCCGGTCTCCCTCGGAAATCAGATCGCTTCCGGCAAGTGAACCACTTGACTGAACTTTCGCCAGCAAATGATCGGTGCTGATTCCGTGCTGCTTCGCAAACCGGACGACCAGCGGATTGAGTTCGATCAGTGTCTGTTCGTCCAGCACGTGCTCGCGTCGGTAGGCCAGGGCAAACAACGGTTCGATGCCGGGAGATGTGCCGGCAATGATGCCGATGGTGCCCGTTGGTGCAATCGATGTCAGTGTTGCGTTACGCAGACGCCGGCCTTGCCGGGCATGTATGCTTTCGGACCAGTTGTCGAATACGCCACGCTCGTTCGCCAGTTGTTCGGATGCATCCTGCGCCTGTATCGCAATGAACTGCATCAGTTTGTCAGCGACGTCTACGGCCTCGCGGGACGCGTAAGGGATGCCCAGCTCAATCAGCATCTCGGCGAAGCCCATCACTCCCAACCCAATCTTTCGATTTCCTTTCACACGCTGCGCGATTTCTGTTGCAGGCCAGCGGCCCACACAAATGACATTGTCCAGGAATCGCACCGCGGTGTGCGTCGTCTCGGCGAGCCGGTCCCAGTCGATTGTTATCGCTGGTCCTGACTCAGCCGTCGATTCGCGCAGCATATGCCGCAAATTGATCGAGCCCAGATTGCATGCTTCATAGGGCAGCAGCGGCACTTCGCCGCAAGGGTTGGTGGCTTCGAATGGTCCAAGGGCCGGTGTTGGATTCGCCCGGTTCACGGTATCGATAAATACCATGCCGGGATCACCGGTTTCCCAGGCCAGTTGCGACATCGTTTCAAAAAGTTCGCTTGCCGATATCTCTTCACTCGGTTTGCCATCCCGCGGATGGCGCAGCGTCAACGGGCCGTCGTCCTGAACGGCTTGCATAAACTCATTGGTGATGGCTACCGAGAGATTGAAATTCTGGAGACTGCAGCCATCGCGTTTGGATTCGATAAACTCGCGGATATCCGGATGGTCGACACGCAGGATCCCCATGTTCGCTCCGCGCCGCTTGCCACCCAGCCGGATGTGTTCGGTGGCCGCGTCAAAGATCTTCATGAAGGAGACTGGACCCGACGACGTACCTCCCCCCGCAGTAACAAAGTCTCCGCGCGGTCGCAGTCGCGAGAATGAGAACCCCGTGCCACCGCCGGTTTGCTGAATCAGTGCCGCGAGTTTGAGCGAATCAAAAATCGCGACCATGCTGTCCTCGACGGGCAGCACGAAACAGGCTGACAACTGCCCGGACCCGGTGCCGGCATTCATGAGCGTCGGCGAATTGGGCAGGAAATCCAGATTGCAAAGCACTTTACCGAATCGTTCCTCCCACTGGTTGACGGCCATCGCGCCACCAAATTCCGATTCGGCAGCCGCAATGCTGCGGGCGACCCGCGCAAACAGCTGCTCGGGCGATTCCGTAATGTGCCCCGCTTCGTCGCGCTGAAGATAACGCGCCTCCAGCACCTGCACGGCGTTGTCGGTGAGATTCATCGGGATTCCAATTGGTCGAAACGGCAGTAACCCTGATTGTACTGGCAGTTCCGAGTCCAGGCTCGGTTTGGTTTCTTTCCGTCACCGCGTTTCTGCAAGACATTTGCGTGGCCTGCAGCTACAATACGCAAAAACCATTTGGAGAGTCGAATACCCATGAGTTTATTGCGATTTGCAGGACTGCTTGGGGTCCTTTGCTGTGCCCAGCTTGCCCACGCCCAGGACCGCATTACCGGTCACAACTTTGCCACACGCAGCGAAGTCATCGCGCGGCATGGCATGGCAGCGACCAGCCAGCCACTGGCCACCCAGGTCGCGCTGGACATCCTGAAAAAAGGCGGTTCAGCCGTCGATGCCGCGATTGCGGCCAACGCCACACTCGGCTTGATGGAGCCAACCGGCAACGGCATGGGTGGCGATCTGTTTGCCATCGTGTGGGACAACGAGTCGCAGCAGCTGTACGGGCTGAACGCCAGTGGTCGTTCGCCGCAATCATTGAGTTACGACCACCTGAAGTCGATACTCGAAGAGCAAGGTCGTGAGCGGATCCCGCCGTTCGGACCGCTGCCGGTTTCAGTGCCGGGATGTGTCGACGGCTGGTTCGAACTGCACGACAGGTTTGGCAAGTTGCCGATGTCCGAAGTTTTGCAACCGGCGATCGGTTACGCCAACGAAGGCTTCCCGGTTTCCGAATTGATCGCTTATTACTGGGGGGGTGGTCGCGGGCTGGCTCGATTCCCGGGGTTCGCCGAAACGTTTTTGCCCGACGGGAAGGCGCCGGCCAAAGGCGAAATCTTTCGCAATCCGATGCTGGCCTCCACGCTGCAGACATTGGCCAGCGAAGGCCGCGATGCCTTTTATAAAGGTGACATTGCCAAAACCATTGCCGAATTCATGCAGGAAAACGGTGGCTACATTTCCTATGAGGATCTGGCCAGCCATAAATCCGAATGGGTCGACCCGGTGTCGGTTAATTATCGCGGTTACGATTTGTGGGAGTTGCCGCCCAATGGTCAGGGCATTGCAGCCCTGCAAATTCTTGGCGTACTGGAAGGCTACGACCTGGCGTCCATGGGTTTTGGAAGTGCTGATCACGTCCACTACTTCGTCGAAGCCAAGAAGCTGGCCTTTGAGGACCGGGCGCGATTCTATGCCGATCAGGATTTTCACAAGAGCCCGGTGGCTGAACTGATCTCCGACGAATACTCGGCGGCGCGCCGCGAATTGATCAGCCCGCGTCGCGCGGCACGACGCTACGATGCCGGCAATCCATCGCTGGAAGAGGGCGACACGATCTATCTGACAGTGGCCGACAAGGACCGCAACATGGTGTCGCTGATCCAGAGTAACTATCGCGGGTTTGGATCGGGCATGTGTCCGCCGGGCCTCGGATTTTGTTTGCAGGATCGTGGCGAGTTGTTTGACATGGCGCCGGATCGTATGAACAGCTATGCGCCCGGCAAACGGCCTTTCCACACCATTATCCCTGCCTTTGTCACCAAAGATGGCAAGCCATTCATGAGCTTCGGCGTGATGGGCGGAGCCACTCAGCCGCAGGGCCACGCTCAAATTATGATCAACATGATTGATTTTGGAATGAACATTCAGGAAGCCGGCGATGCACCACGCATCCTGCATTCCGGTTCGTCCCAACCCACCGGCCAGCGCATGACTGATGGCGGCGAAGTGTCACTTGAATCAGGATTCGATTACGAAGTGGTGCGGCAGTTGATGGGCCGCGGCCATAGCATCAATTTTGCTCGCGGTCCGTTTGGTGGTTACCAGGGAATCATGTACGACGCCGAAATCGACGTGTATTACGGCGCCTCCGAATCCCGCAAGGACGGCCAGGCCGCAGGGTATTAATCTGAAAATCCTTGTCCTTGTCATCGTCCTTTTCCTCGTCCACCCGGATGATGGCAATGGCCACGGCTTGGCGTGATTTCATCACAACGTCGCCAAGCCACAACTGCTGCCGGCCATCGGCACCAGCGGTGCCTGCTTGCAGTAATAAGTCGTCGTGATAGTTGCAATAGCCCGGGGCGCCAGCGAGGGCAGGCTGCATTTCCTCGCTGGCGCTTCGGGCTATTGTGCCACGTTGATGCCATGACACCGATAGTCGCCGATCGCTCCGATCGCAGAAAAATAGTCGCCGATCGCTCCGCGATCGTAGCGCGCTGATTCGATCGCGGAGCGATCGCCGACGATCTTAATCGTCGCGTGAATACCGCGCGGACTCGGTTTCGTATTCCGGGAATCCCACAATCCTTTGCAGCTCGTCGAAATCGAGCAGGCCGTTGGGCGTCTTGCCTGACCGCAGCGCCTCAAGCGCCTTTTGCATCGCATGGGTCGCTGCCGAGAGCAGCGTCAGAGGCCAGGCGGCGATTGCGTAGCCAAGCGCTTCGAGCCGATCCGGCGACAGCACGGGCGTATCGCCGCCTTCAACCATGTTGGCCATCTTCGGCCCCGGGATGGCGCGGCAAAGCTCCTCCATCTCGGCTTCACTCTGCGGTGCCTCAAGAAACACGATGTCGGCTCCCAGGTCGACGAACGCCTTGCAGCGATCGATCGCCTCCGCGAGGCCGTGGGTGGCTCGCGCGTCGGTGCGCGCCATCACAAGCACATCGGCACCTTCCTCTCGCGCGTCGACCGCCGCACGCACCCGTGCGCAGGCCTCGTTGCGATCGACCACAGCCTTGCCACGTGTGTGGCCGCAACGCTTCGGTGCGACCTGGTCTTCGATCATCGCACAGGCGAAGCCTGCGGCGGCATAGCCGCGCACGGTGCGCTTCACATTGACGGGGTTGCCGTAGCCGGTGTCGGCGTCGCCGATCACGGGAATCGAGGTGGCGCCGCAGATCTCGCGTCCCTGATCGAGCATCTCGCCGAACGAGATCAATCCGGTGTCGGGCAACGCGAGCCGGGCCGCCGAGACGGCG
>CAMYKF010000087.1 GCA_947258905.1 uncultured Pirellulaceae bacterium
CTTGCCACTAAATTCGACGAAGAGCCCCCAGAGGGGGGTGGTTTAAACTGGGTCGACTTTTGTCTTCATGGAACACCAATTGTCGTTTGCTGCACTAGCCGCGGGTTTTCCGAGGAAAAGAACCCACAAAAGACCCGACGCTAGCGCGTTCGGCTCAGTTTTTGGAACTACTGAAAATGCAAATTGCAAATTGCATGTGAAGCTCACACGCCCTTGAGCACGTCGGTCAAATCGACGGGTTGGGCGTCGGCCCACAGACCTTCCAGACTGTAGAAGTTGCGGGTGTCGGCGTCGAACAAGTGGATCACCACGGTGCCGTAGTCGAGTACGATCCAGCGGCTTTCATCGTAGCCGTCAATGTTCATGCGTTTGTCGTTGAGATCATCTTCCAGCTTGTGATCGATTTCTTCACTCATGGCGTGCAGTTGCCGCCGGCTGGTGCCCGTGGCGATCATAAAGTAATCAAACAGGGCGGTCTGGCGGCTCATGTCCAGAACGACAATATCGCTGCCTCCGTTTTCGGCGGCGGTCCGCGCAGCGGCCAGCGCCAGTTCCAGACTGCGTTCGGGATTTTGTCGGGTCACCGCCGCATAGGGCGATCGATCGTCGGTCACAAAGGACTCCCCAGTTCGATGAGTCAAAGAGTCGCCTGACATTGTATCCGCCCCTGCGAGATGAAACGATGGCAGGTCCTGCCCTGCCTGACCAGCAGGACAATTGCGGTGCACGGCTGGTTCGGGGGTAGCTGTTGACGAGTCCCGTCCTTGCGTTGACCACCACGGTGACGCGGCCTAAAATTCGCCCGGCAAAAGTGTGCCGCCCGCCCGTTTCGCCGTTTCATCGGCCAGCCCGCAAGGAACTGTCATGAGATTTCGCTCGCTGCTGGTGCTGTTGTTGTTGTCGTTGTGGCTGACTCCTCTGGCATATGGCCAGCACAAGGTGGCGGTTTGCAGTACCACCCAGATTGCGGATTTTACTCGCCAGATTGTCGGCGATGACTGGGAAGTGCTGTGTGTGCTGGGGCCCGGGCAGGATCCGCACAGCTACGAGCCGCGGATTGAGGATTCCGAGATGGTGGCGCGGGCAGATCTGTGTCTGCAAAACGGCTGGCATCTGGAGGGTGGCGAGTGGATGCAGGATTTGGCGGACAATAACAGCAAGCCGCTGGTCACCTGCGTCACCGGTGTGGTGCCGCTGCAAGCCGCTGACAAGGAAGGGTTGGTCAACGATCCGCACGCCTGGTTCGCGCCGGCCAATGCGGCCATTTACGTGCGTAACATTCTGGCTGGCGTCAGCAAGACGGATCCCGAAAATGCCCATATGTTCCAGCAGCGGGCTGCATTGTACCTGGGCCAGCTGAACGCGCTGGACCTGTGGATCAAGAACCAGGTAGTGCAGATTCCGGCAGGTCGCCGGGTGCTGGTGACGCATCACGACGCGTTTGGCTATTTTTGCACGACGTACGGATTCGAGGCGGCCAGCCCGGCGGGCTGGACGACCGAGGAGATCGGCGGCATCGGCCTGGACCGCCGCCAGGAGATTGTGGAGAAGATACGCGATATCGGCGTGCCCTCGATTTTTGTGGAGACGTCGCTGGATCAACGCATGATTTCCGAGATTGCCCGTGACGCCGGAGTGGAGATCGGGGGCAACCTGTATTCGGATGCCATGGGTGCCGAGGGCACGGCAGGGGAGACCTATATTGGTATGATGCGTGAGAACGTATTGACGATTGTCGCCGGACTCAAGTAATGATTCGTCCCGTGCTGGCGGTGCTGATTGCCGCCTCTATTCTGCTGTTTGTCTGGCAGTATGCCGAGTTCACCGACCGGATTCGCCCGGCTCCGGTACGTATCGTGGAAGATGCGGCGGCCGGCCAGTTCGATGTGCGGGTCGTTTGTACGTTTGACTGCGCCGGCAACGACTTTGGCAGTCCGGCATTGCGAGTTCGCTTTCGCGACCGCGTACTGATGGAACGGCAGGAGTCGGTTGCTGCCGGGGAAGTGATCACGGTGCGTAACGTGCCGGACGTCAAACAGGGCTTCAATGATTTTCTGGTTCAGGCAACGCCGCTGGAAACGGCAGGTGCCGCAACGGGGGCATTCAGTCTGGAGGCTCCTGCGCCCGGGTCGCGTGGAGAAACGGCGATCGCCCGTGCCGTGCGTGTGGAAATCCTGCAGGACGGGTTTGTAGTGGCGGACGAGTTGTTGTGGTCGGGGTCCAGCGGGCCCTTTGGCGAACTGGTGCGTATTCAGGTCGGCGGTGCCGGCCACAGTCATTAGACTGGGAAGAAACACGGTAATGGCAGGCAGCGTTCCGGCAATTCAGGTCGACAACCTTACGGTCAGTTACGGGCCCGTGCCGGCGCTGCTGGATATCTCGCTTTCGATCCCGGCGGGTCAGCTGGTGGGAGTGATCGGACCCAACGGATCCGGCAAGTCGACCTTGATCAAGGCCATCCTGGGTTTCGTGAAGCCGGATGTGGGGACCGTCCAGTTGTTTGGCGAAGATGTTTCGCGGGCCAAGGGACGTGTGGCCTATGTACCGCAGCGTGGATCGGTGGACTGGGATTTTCCCGTGACGGTTCGCGAAGTGGCCTTGATGGGTCGCTACGGAAACAAACGCTGGTGGCAGGACATGTCACGCAACGATTACGCGCTGGCAGATCGCGCTCTGGAACAGGTGCGGATGAGCGAATTTTCGAAGCGGCAGATCGGCCAGTTATCGGGTGGCCAGCAGCAACGCGTGTTCATGGCCAGGGCTTTGGCGCAGGACGCTGACATTCTTTTGCTGGACGAACCGTTTGCCGGTGTGGACGCGGCCACCGAACGCTCGATCCTCGACGTATTGACCCGTGCCCGACAATCGGGCAAGACCATGGTCGTGGTGCATCACGACCTGGAGACCGCCGCCGAGTACTTTGACGCGCTAATTCTGCTCAAGCAACGTCTGTATGCCTATGGCACGCCCGAGCAAGTACTCAATGCGGAATTGCTGAGCGAGGTTTACGAGGGCAAATTGCGTGTGTTTGCAGCCCTGGCAGGCGAGCCGATCGATCAAGTGCTGGAAGATGCGCGATCGTCCGTGCTGAGCAAGAACAAGAACGGTGATGTCTCATGATGGAATGGCTCACCGAAATCCACCAGGGCCAGGGCCACCTGATCAAGCCGCTGATTGTGGGCACGCTGGTTTCGCTGGTGTGCAGCATCGTGGGCTGCTTTATCATTTTGCGCCGGCTGTCGTTTTTGTCCGACGCGATTGCCCATGCCATGCTGGCCGGCGTAGTGGGCGGATACCTGCTGATGAAGCTGGCCTTTGGCGTCGAAGCGCATGTCGGTGCGATGTTGCTGGGTGCTCTGCTGGCCGGCGTGATTACGGTTGCGCTGGTGAGTTTTGTGACCGGGGCTTCGCGTATCAAACAGGATACGGCGATTGGCATCATGTACACCGGCATTTTTGCCATCGGCGCGTTTGCGATTTCCATGAAGGCGCTGGGCAAGCATATTCACATCGATATCTATCACTTCATCGTGGGCTCGGTGATTACGGTGGGCAATCCCGAGTTGTGGATCGCGGGCATTGTGGCAGCCATCGTGATTCCGCTGGTCATCATGTTCTATCGCGAACTGCAGCTAACCAGCTTTGATCCTGTCATGGCGGCGTCGATCGGGATGCCCGTGCTGGCCGTTGATTACATGCTGACGGGTATGACGTCGCTGGTCGTCGTCAGCGGCGTGCGTATTGCAGGTGTGATTCTGGTTGTGGCGTTGATCATTACTCCGGCTGCCTCGGCTTATCTGTTGTTTGACAAGTTGAGCCGCATGATCGTGGCCTCGGCGGCGATTGGCGTGGGGTGTTTTTGGGGCGGATTCTGGCTGGCGCGGGTTGCCGGTGCATCACCGGGGCCGGCCATCGTGATCACCGGCACCGGGTTCTTTATGCTGACGCTGGTTTTTGCACCCCATTATGGCTTGCTGGCCGATTGGCGTCGTCGTCTGCATGCCGTGCCGCAGGAAATCAAGGAAGACGTGCTGGGTTCGGTGCTGCGCAGTGACGAGGAATGGGTGCCATTGACACAAGTGATGCGAAATGTCAGCAGCCCACGCCCCCTGGTGCGCAGTGCCATCGGATCGCTCATTCGACAGGACCTGCTGGATCAGGAAAACGGCAAGGTCAAACTGACCATGCAGGGTCGCCGCGAAGCCCGTCGTTTGTTGCGCGCTCACCGGATCTGGGAAACTTATCTGGACCATATGGGCACGCCAGCTCGTGAACTGCACGGGCAGGCCCACAAGCTCGAGCACCTGAACGATGAACGCACCATCGACTACCTCGATGACAAGCTAGGCCACCCGTTGACTGATCCGCACGGCAGCGAAATCCCTGAGGACTTCGTGGACTTTGAGGAGCTGGAGGAAGTCCGGGCCAGCTTGCTGCGCAAGGGGAACCGGGCCGAAGTGATTCGGATCGAGGAAGCGGCGCGCGGTAGCGGCCTGCACGCCGGCATGACGGTCAGCACCGAACCACGCAGCTCCGACGGGCAAACCTGGACGCTGGTCACCGACGACGGCAGGCAAGTTCAACTGGCACATCACCAGGCCGATGCCGTGTTTGTCAAACTGATTCAGGTTGACCAGAAGCCATGAAGACGGAATGGCAGGTCATCGTGGTCGGTGCCGGGGCGGCTGGGCTGTACGCGGCAGCCGAGGCAGCGCGGCGCGGCCGCAGCACACTGTTGCTGGAAAAAAACAACAAGCTGGGCGTGAAGATACTCATGTCCGGAGGCACCCGCTGTAACATTACTCATGACGCATCGTGGCAGGCCATCGCCGATGTATTCGGAAAACGACAGGGCCGGTTTCTCAAATTTCCGCTGGCGACCTTGCAGCCGCACCACGTCATCGAGCGGTTGCATACTCTGGGCGTTGCCACCAAGGTCGAATCGACCGGCAAAATTTTCCCGCAAAGCGACCGCGCCATTGACGTGCGTGATGCCCTGGTTGCACAGGCGGAGCAATCCGGCGCGGTGATCTGTACATCCAGTCCCGTAACCGCGATCGAGCGAACCGCCGATGGTTTTCAGGTTGCGACCGGCCGCAAGGCATTGCTTTGTCAATCGCTCGTGGTGACCGTGGGCGGTCAGAGTTATCCCGGTTGCGGAACGACCGGAGACGGTTATCGCTGGCTACGCGAATTGGGGCATGCGATTGCGCATCCGCGACCTGCATTGACGCCGATTCGCGTTAACGAATCCTGGTTACGGGAATTGTCCGGGATAACGATCCCCGATGTCGGAGTGCAGGTGCAGATTGAAAACAATGGCGGCGCCACCGGTGACAAGCGCAGTTTTGATCGCGGTTCGTTCTTGTTTACGCACCGCGGATGTTCCGGTCCTGTCGTACTGAATGTAAGTCGGACCGTGACGGATCCTGCACACAACTGTGCCAAGAGCCTGCTCTGTGACTGGTTGCCGGGTCAGAACGAGCAACAACTGCGTGACGCGTTGACGGGGCAGGAACAAAGGGCGGTGGGCAAATACGTCGGCAACGTGCTAGCAACGCACTTGCCCAGGCGATTGGTCGTGGCATTATGCGATCAGGCAGGTGTCGATTTTGACAAACCTCTGGCTGAGTTGAGTCGTGCCCAGGCGGCCGCCGTGATTCAAAAGGTCAAGCGATGTGCTCTGGCCATCGACGGGACGCTGGGTTTTGCCAAGGCGGAGGTGACGGCTGGCGGTGTGGTGCTGAATGAAGTCGATCCGCAAACGATGGCCAGCCGGGTGGTGCCGGGGCTGTTTGTCGCCGGCGAGATTCTCGATGTCGATGGACCGATTGGTGGTTACAACTTTCAGGCTGCGTTTAGCACAGGTTTCGTGGCCGGAATGAATGCCTGACAAATACACACCCTGATCCGGGACTCTCCCGGAGGGATACGAACCGGCCCGCTATTAGTCGAACCTGCGGCAAGGGTGGGCAGGGGTGTGGTAGCTATTCACTCCGACCCTGTTTTGGCTGCCCTCGTTGAGATTTGGCCTTCAATACCGCAAATACCGCAAAACCGACGCAAGGAGCTTTTATCCGTCGCTCAGGCTACATTCAACGACCTCAACCAGAGGACCCTTGAGCAGGAATCCAGGGCGATTCCGTGATCCAGACGGTTTCCTGTTACCGCGGAGTACGTCAGAAAATGGTCGATTGTTTGAGCCTCCAGCAAACAGTTGAGATTTTGGATTTGGCCCGTGAAATGATCGGCTTGTAGTGGGCCCG
>CAMYKF010000088.1:0-4676 GCA_947258905.1 uncultured Pirellulaceae bacterium
GGTGTGGCCGATGTAGAATCTGCCGGCCGCGTTTTGGAGAATGTACACGAAGTACATGACTGCCTCCGTGCACACGATCAGGAAATGAAGCGCTCCCGGTAGGACTCGAACCTACGACCCAGCGGTTAACAGCCGCTTGCTCTACCAACTGAGCTACAGGAGCGGGTTTGGTTGTTTGCACCTGATTGACCAGCGGTTAATCCCGGCGCGCCGGGACTTGCTCTACCAACTGAGCTACAGGAGCATGGTTTCTTTGGAGATTTTGGCGAGTGCCAAGTTTAGGTCATTGGTTTTGGAGCGGCAAGGCCTGAAAGTTGCAGCGCGACGCGGGATCACGTGGTAGTGGCCAGACCACCCCGCCCGATTCCTTCAGGACGTCCCATTGGGGGAGATGTTCGCGCCCCCGCCGCCGACTAACGCACCTCGCCGGGCACAAATTCGCCGCCACCGGGCATGTGTCCAACTCGCGCCACCGGTTCCTGCGGCGCGAGATCTTCGGACTCCGGATTGGCGGCGTTGATCTGCTGAATCTGTTTAATCACCGCCTCGGTAATGTCGACATTGGGACCCGCCGCGTAGACCTGGCCAGCCGTCAAGACAATTTTCATGCCCTGGTCACTCGCCACCTGATAGGCGATGGGCCGGATATCGTTCAGCAATTTCTGTTTGAGCTGCGCATGAAAACCGGCCAGTCGCGTGCTGGCGGCCTGCGCCTGCACGTTTAACTTGTTCAGATTCTCGGCCCGCAGCTTGTCCAGCTCGTTTTGCTGGTCATCATTCAGGTCGTCATTGAAGGAGCCACGCAAGTTCATTTCCCTCCGGTCCAGCTCCGCTTTCAGCCCATTAAACTGCGTCATTAATTCCTGCTCACGCTTGTCCAGCAACATATCGATTTTGGCTCGCGCGCCGATTTCCTGAGCCACCAGATTCAAATCGATCACGGCAATCTGTTTCTGGTCAACGGCCGACACATCCTCGGCTTCGACAACCTGTTTTTTGCCACAGCCGTTGCAGATCAACAGACCGGTCAATAACCACGCGTAGCAGGTGAGGCGGTTCATGAAACATTCCTTTGTTTGCATGGGCTCAATCATCGGTCGCCGGACGCTCACGATCTTGCGCCAGCCGGTGGGGCGGGGACATTAGCAAGCTGCGGGCCCGATTGCCATGGCGAATTCCCCGTCAGCAAAACGCATGCATACCAATGCCAGCACGCCGCACCTCGTCTTCCCCGCGAGCCGTTTATTCCTGAAAGCGATAGCCAACGCCGCGTACAGTTTGAATCCGGGCAGCCGCCTGGTCGCCCAGTTTTTTACGCAGGGACCGGATATGCACATCGATGGTACGTTCCATCACCAGGGTATCCGGGCCCAACGCGGCATCGATCAACTCGCTGCGATCAAACGCCCGACCCGGCTGACGGATCAGTGTGTCGAGCAGACGGAATTCACTGGGTGTCAGATCGAGCAGCCGATCGTCGACCGTCACGCGATATTTGAGGCGATCGATGGCAATGCCGCCGCGCTGGATCACGTCAGCCTGTCCATCCTGGGATTGGCTACGCCTCACCATGGCCTTGATGCGTTGCAGCAGAATCTTCACGCTGAACGGCTTGGTGACATAATCATCAGCGCCCACGGTAAACCCCACTAACTGGTCCGATTCCTCGCTCCGCGCCGTCAGCATCAGAATCGGCGTGTGCCGGGTTTCCTCATGCGCCCGCAGCTGACGGCAGACTTCCAGTCCGTCGATCACGGGGATCATCACATCCAGCACGATAACCTCAGGCAGTTTCAGCTTGGCCTGGTTCAGTCCATCCTGCCCGTCATAGGCGGACAGCACTTCGTAGCCGGCCAGGGTGAGATTGTATTCGAGTACCTTGGCCAGTGATCGATCGTCCTCGACTACCAGTATCTTGCTCTTGGGCATTGGTTCTTGCGTTTCAATTCGGCGATGTTGCGATTGGCTCTATCGGTTGTCGTCACTATCGTGAGGCACCGATTCCGGTTCCGGGAGTGCTCCGTGCATGTGCCGGACGATATCACCGTCGATCAGGTAGATCACATCCTCGGCGATGTTTTCCGCCTGATCTCCAATACGTTCGATGTGGCCGGCTGCCGAAAAACAATGCGTAGCCGGTTCCACAAGCCCCTGGTCCTGTCGCATCATTTCGATCATTTCACCGATGATGATCCGGACTTGTTCATCGACCTGATCATCCATGTGAATAACCTGCCTGGCGAGTTCCGAATCGGATTTGACAAATGAGTCGAGGGCCTTGATCACCATTTGCCGGGCGGTCGTAAACATGGCGGGCAAGCCATCGGGAAGTGGAAAATACGGATGCGCCTGCAGGCTCCGCGCGCGTTTGGCGATATTGCATGCGAGGTCGCCGATCCGCTCGAGTTCGGCGTTGATTTTCATGACCGTGGCGATCCGCCGCAGGTCGGTGGCCACTGGCTGGTGCAGGGCGAGGATTTTCAGGCATTCTTCTTCGATCAGCACTTCGGCCTGGTTAACTTGCTCGTCGGTGTCGATCACTTCCTGGGCCAATTCCGATTTCCGTTCCAGCAGTGCGCGGGAAGCCTTGTCGATCATTTGCTCGACGATGGCGCTGACCGCCAGCAGTCGCTGGTGGATCTGTTCCAGATCGCGGTGAAAGTACTTTTGCATGGAAATTAACCGAACTTTCCAGTCACGTAGTCTTCGGTTTGTTGTTGGTCAGGATTGGTGAACAGTTTTTCGGTGGGCCCCTGTTCCACAACCTTGCCTTCGTAAAAGAAAGCGGTGTGATCGCTGACGCGGGCCGCCTGTTGCATATTATGCGTTACAATCACGATGGTGTACTGCTCACGCAGCTCAAAAATCAGATCTTCAATGCGTGTCGTGGAGGCCGGATCGAGCGCGCTGCAGGGCTCATCCATCAGCAAAATGCGGGGGCCGACGGCAATGGCACGGGCAATACACAGCCGTTGTTGCTGTCCGCCGCTGAGCCCCAGGGCCGATTGCCGCAGCCGGTCCTTGACTTCGTCCCAGACGGCTGCCTTGCGCAACGACCACTCGACAATTTCATCCAACTGGCGACGCGACAGTTTTTTGAAGTGTATTCGCGGTCCAAAGGCCACGTTGTCATAAATCGACTTGGGAAACGGGTTGGGCTTTTGAAATACGATGCCAATGCGCCGTCGCAATTCCACGACATCGGTGCTCGAAGCCAGAATATTCAGGTCCGGCAACTCCAGTGTGCCGGTGGCCCGCGCACCTGGCACCACATCGTTCATGCGATTGCACCACTTCAGCAAGGTGCTTTTGCCACAGCCACTGGGACCGATAAAGGCGGTCACCTGGTTTTCCGCGATGTCCGCGGTAATTTCATGCAACGCCTGAAAGGTACCATACCAGGCACTCAAATCGCGAATGCGGATCATCGTCTTATGCGACGCCACAGTCCCCTCCGACTGGCCGACGGCCGCCCGAATGGCACTGACGGGCCTGAGGGCTCCTGTACTGATCATGGGTGAATCCCCGGTTACTGGTTTTGTTTGTCGTTGTTTGTTCAATCTGGATCAGGAGAGTGGCTTTTGCGTAATCTGTCGCAGCACAATGGCGACCGTGTTAAAGGTCAGCAACACGACGAGCAGTACAAGGCTGCCGGCCGCCGCCACGTTTTGGAAACTGATCACACTTTGGGCATCCGGCGGTTGCGTGGTCAGGTAAAAGATTTGCACTGGCAATACCGAAAACAGATCCATCGCGTGCTGGGGCGAACGCGAAATGTAAACGATGCCGCACAGTACCACGATCGGCGCCGCTTCACCGATCGCCCGGCTGATCGACAGGATCGCTCCCGTCATGATGCCCGGGATGGCCGCCGGCAACGTGACATTGCGAACGACTTGCCAGCGTGTGGAACCCAGCCCCAGGGCACCGGCCCGCAAGGACGGTGGCACCGCCCGCAAAGCTTCCTGGGACGAGATAATAATGACCGGCAAGATCACCAGCATCAGGGTCAAACTGGCGGCCAGCACGCTACGCCCAAACGGCAACTGGAAATAGTACCAGGCCTTGTCGCTGATCGTGCCGCCGACCGCATCAGAGCGCAGGGTACGCCTCAGTACTTGCGGATCGGTGGGCAGTTCTTCATCCGGCCCCACGACTTTTAATGTGATGGGCTGGTAATCCGAACTGTACGCCGCCATGCCATCGATCAATTCCGGCTCATCCGACGGACCGTCCACGGGCACCAGCACCGGCTCGATGGCTTCGGTCAAATACTGATGGTAATACGTCGCGCCAAACTGGATGTACGGATCCTTGCCCGATCCCAGCAAGCCAAACATCGCGGCAAAGGCGGTTAACCCGAGGATGCCGTACACGATCGATGGCACTCCCGCGAGGTTGGTGATGTTGAGCTGAATCAGACCCTGTAACCCCAGCAACACCTTGTTGGCGGGCTTAAACTCTTCCAGAAAAATCGCCGTGGCGATCCCCAGCGGCAGCGCGAAGATGGCGCAACCAACGATGATCCAGATCGAACCCCACAGGGCAGGGCCGATGCCGGCATCGGCGGGAGTGGTCTTGGTGCTTTCGCTGAGAAAGTGACTCACGTGGCCGGCGGTTGATCCCCTGGGTTCCGGCACCGGACAGGCCTGCAAGTCCAGCCGGCCAGCCAGATC
>CAMYKF010000088.1:4704-34863 GCA_947258905.1 uncultured Pirellulaceae bacterium
CCGACAGTTCGGCATCGTCAATCATCAATTCGCCGGAGACCAGTTGATTCGCGGAAAATCGGCGTAACTGCAAGGGCTTGTACTGGCCAGCGTCGTGCCCGGTATTCATCAGGAATGAATACAACACCCGCATTCTCCCCGCGCGTTTGCGGTTGCGGGTTTTCGACAGCCGCGCCATCTCACCGTCGTTGCTGTCGTTGAAAAAGATCTCGGCAAAGTCGTCGTCGGCTTGGGGACCGGCTGCCTGATACAGGGACCAGTCGTCGACGCTGGCCAGTTGTTCCACCAGTTCATCGCTGATCAGCGGGCCATTAATGCTGACATCAGCAAAATCCAGGTCGCTGCCCCGGCTTTTCAGAACAACGATACCGGCCTCATCGCCAGGCAATTGATCGGGCAAGCCCAGTTTGCGCAACAGTTCGCCGACATTCTGTTCCCCGGGTGCCGGAGCCAGCATGAAGACGCCCTCACCCGCATCCTGCCGGATGACAAACGAATAGAAGCCCAGTTGCAATGTATTGGTGGCACCCGTGTCGGGATTAACCAGTTGTTCGTCATTCGCCGCGCCCAAGCCTCCGCGCACCAGCGTTTGCGCCTGAAACATACCCTGAATGAAGTCGCCGGCGTCAACGATGGCAGGATCGTTGTCCGGATTGGTTCCCTGACGAATCACGATTCGACTGTTGGACTCCAGCGTATCGGTATGCGGCCCGAATACCGGCAGGGCGCCGATGATGATTGAGGTCAGCAACACAGCGAGAATTACGATCGACAGCGACGCTGTGACAATACACAGCATCAGAAACCCCAGACTCAAACGGCGACGCCGGTTAATGGATACGACTTCAAATTCCGAAAACGCCGGGCGCTGCAGGGGCTCGTTCATTCGTAAGCCTCCTGGAAACGCAAGCGGATCAGGTTGCCCAGCAGGGTGACCGCGAGGGTCATGACAAACAGCATCGCGCCCACGGCGTAGATCGAGTAGTATTCCACGCCAAAGTTCGATACGTCTCCGGTCGCGACCTGGGTAATGTAACCCGTCATGGTCTGGATCTGGTTGCGGGGATCGATGGTCATCTTGGGAGTCGCGCCGGCAGCCACCGCCACAATCATCGTTTCGCCGATGGCCCTGGCAACGGCCAGCAGAAATGCCGAGATAATCCCCGACAGCGCCGCCGGCACGACGACCTTGACCGCCACATCGAATTTGGTGCCGCCCAGCCCATAGGCCGCTTCACGCAATCGCAAGGGCACTGCCTGCAAGGCATCTTCCGACAGCGAACTGACCGTGGGAATGCACAGAATACCCACCGCAATCCCCGCGCTGAGCGCGTTGAAGTAATCGACTTCGATTCCCAGAACATCGCGGATAAATGGCGTGATAAAGATCAGCGCAAAAAATCCGTACACCACCGTGGGAACACCGGCAAGAATTTCCAGCACCGGTTTGAGGATAGCGCGAAGACGCCGCGGCGCATATTCGCTGAGAAAGATCGCGGTGATCAACCCCAGGGGCAGGGCGACCGTCATGGCGATAGCGGCAATTAGCATCGTGCCAGACACCAGCGGCCAGATGCCAAAGGACTTTTCACCCAGTAGCGGGCTCCATTTGGTGCTCGTAAAGAACTCGCTGACCGAAACTTCATCGAGGCTAAAGAAGCGAAAGGTTTCACCAAACAGCAAGAAGACGATGGAGGCGGTAATCAGAATCGAAAACAGCGTGGCTCCCAGCAGCCCGCTCTTGATGACCCATTCCCTGGCACGAACCCAGGCAAGCGATCGCATTTGCTGTTGTCCCAAGGCGTTCGGGACGGAGTGCCGGGCAGGAGTGGCTGGAGAAGACTGACTCATACAGATGAATGACTCGCGGTCAAAAGACGCGGCCAGGTCGCCTGCGCGAGACGACCTCGACCCCGGAATCGTCTCGATTTATTTGACGAGGTTTTCCTCCGCATACCGTTCGACCAGTGACCCGGGTACCTTTTCACCGGCGGCGTCCAGGAAGTGGGTGCCCGTCAGTCCTTTTTCAAAGTGCATGGTGGCGACCTCATAAATCTCGTCCGGCAAACCGACATAGCCCACGGTCTCGGCCATATCGGCGGCATTTTCCAGGTAGTGCTTGACGAACACCTTGACCTCCGGTGAAAACGGTGCATACTTGCCGGATTCTATCGTCTCCGCAGTGGGACTGACCGCTACGCCCTCCGGATTAACAATCTTGACTGCTTTGAGCGTATCCATGTTTTCGAAGTAGTAGGCGGCGCCCAGGAAACCAATCGCTGCCGGAGTGTTGGCAACACCGGACACAATATGGTTATCGTCTTCACTGACTGACATATCGTCGCGAATGGAAGCCTCTTCCTTGCCCACCATGACTTCCTTGAAGTAATCAAAGGTGCCCGAGTCGGTACCGGGGGCGAAGATTTTGATTTCGGTTTCCGGCCACGAGGAATCGACGTCGCTCCATTTGGCAGCCCGCATGTCTTCGCGGAAAATCTTTTTCAGCTGGTCGACCGTCAGCGTATCCACGAAGTCATTTTCGCGGCTGACGATGACCGTCAGGCCGTCGTAGGCGACGGGGATCTCGATGAACTCGACACCGTTTTCGCGGCACTGTTGCATTTCCCTGGCCTTGATGGGGCGCGAGGCATCGGAGATATCCGTCTCGCCTTTGGTGAATCGTTTGAACCCGCCCCCTGTGCCGGAGACGCCGACCGGCACGCTGACCTGCGGACAACTGTCGGAAAACAAGTCGGCGGCTTCGGTAGAAATCGGCGCGACCGTGCTGGATCCGTCGATAATCACCGAGCCCCGCAAATTCGACAGGTCCTGGGCTACAGCCGGCGTGCTGAGGATCGCCATGCACACGATTGCCAGGCCGCACAACAAAGTGGAATTCGTTTTCATTTCGATCTCGTCGTTGTCACTGGAAAGGAGACGTAAGTTTCGTATCGCCATTAAAAGAGCAGCGTTATCCCGCCTGATTGGATTCGCAGCCACAGAATACGGCCACTGACCCGAACTGCCGCCAACCTAGCAGCCGGTTGTTCAGATCGCGTTAAGGATTCTTTAACAATCGGTGAGAACTTCGGGCAAGCGGATTCGAAAGGTACTGCCCAGTCCAGGTTTGCTTTCCAGTTCGACCGAACCACCAAGTGCCAGCACCGTGTGCTTGACGATCGCCAGCCCCAGTCCGGTGCCTCCCACATCGCGCGAACGCGCCTTGTCCACGCGAAAGAAACGCTCAAAGACCCGTTGCTGATCAGCCGGCGAGATGCCGATCCCGTTGTCGGTTACTTCCAGCACCAGGCCGTGTGGCACGACTCGGGCCCTCAACTGCACCCTGCCCGATGTTTTGGAATAACGGATGGCGTTGCTCACCAGGTTGTCCATGATGGTTTCCAAAGCCAGACGATCGGTACGTACTGTGGCTGCTGGATCGCATTCGATTTCCATGGTGATCTGCTGTTGTTCAGCTTCGACCAGAAAACGCTCGCGGCATTCGGTCAACAACTCATTTACGGAAATCTGCTCCCGCTCAAAGCTGGTGCGGCCCGATTCGATTTCTGACAGTTTCAGCAAGTCACCGATTTGCGCGTGGAGCACGTCAGCCTGCGTCTCAATTTGCTCGACAAATCCCTGATTGGCCAGTGGGTCATTGAGGGCCCCCATTCGCAACGTCTCGGCGTACGCCTTGATGGAAGCCAGAGGCGTCTTGAGTTCGTGAGACACGTTGGCGACGAAATCACGCCGTATGGTTTCCAGGTTACGTACTTCGGTGACATCATGCATCACGATCGCCACACCGAATTCATCCTGATCCGGGAAAGGGGCGAGACGCGCTTCCAGGATACGCCGCCGCGTCCCCGGAATCTCGAATTCAGTTTGCGTTGTCTGCCGCGATTGCCAGGTCTGCTGTACGGCCGTACCCAACTCGGGAATTCGCACGATATCCGCCAGCGACTGACCAATCAGATCTTCCTGCGGCACGCCCAGCATTTCGCAAACTGCCTCGTTGGCAACCAGTACCATGCGATCCGCGTCGAGCGACAGCACACCCTCAACCATACTGCCCAGTACGGCCTGCAGACGCATACTGTTTTCACGCAGGCGATCTTCCCGCTGCAGCAATTGAGACTGCATGTGTGAAAAAGCTTCCGAAAGCGATCTCCATTCATCGTTGCGACGTGTAATTGCGGGGATACTTGCGTACTGTCCGCCGGCGATGGTGCGGGCAGCATTCGCAAACGTCTGCAGTGGTTGCATTTCACGCGTGGCAAACACAATCATCAACAGACCGGCGATCAGTCCGGTTCCGATGGTGAAGACCAGCAGAAACGTTTGCAGTGCAGAGATGGTTGCCAGCACCGATCTCTCCTCGAATGCCACTCGGACAAACCCATTGGCCGGATCGTTGGCTGGAGCGTCTTTCAAATAGAGGATCGCCAGATACAGCAGGGGCACGTCCAGCGTGGCACTGTTCCGTTGCTGGAATCCGACTCCCTCGCGGGCAGCCTGTTTGACCTCGTCTCGATCACCATGGTAACCGATGTCCCGATAGCCCGTCCGAGAATCAACGACAACATCTCCGTCGGCAGTGATCAGTGTAAACCTGGCCGTTGTTTCCGCTTCCAGTTGCTGCAGGTATTGAAGCAAGCCACTATCATGCAGGCCGTTGTCCAGTGTTTGAATGTGTTCACGCACGGCCAGCGACAGGTCCAGCAATCGCTGGCGTGTCTGATTGATCATTTGCGTCCGCAACCAGGCCGTGATGACCACCAGGAACACGCCGGCAGCTAAAAGGTGCAGCACGGCGTAGCCGAGCAGGAAGTTTCGGAGAACTCGTGAATAACGCATGGGGCCTGATTCAGAGCAGAGGGAAGCTGTTATTAAAATTGTTGAATACGTCGACGGCAGTTACAATCCAAAATCGACGACACGATGATCCATTCGTACGATGGCTTTCCAAGTCTGTCGATGGGGCAGCAAACCGGCGCAGCATAACGGAGCATATCATGAGAAAATTCGTCTTCCTGATGATAACCGTGCCGCTCGCCTGCCTGGCCACGACGGTCGATGCTCAAATCCGCTTGCCCACTCTGGAGGAGGCGCAGGAGATTTCACAGTCAACCGGCCTGCCTATTCTGGCCATGGCCGGCCGGGAAACGTGAGCGCCCTGCGTGCGGTTGCTGGAGCGACTGGAAACGGATCCTTCGTTGTCGGCATTCTCGGGTCAGTTTGTCCCGCTCAAACTCGTTGCCAACCAGAATTCTGAATGGGCCAACTGGTCCGGGCGCTACAAGCACGAAGGCAACGCAATCCCGATTTTGTTTGTCATTCGGGCGGATGGCGAGCAACTGTATGGCAAGTCCGGTTCGCTGCCCGGCGATGCCTTGCCGGAAATGCTGGCTGCCACTCGTGCACAGTCCGGGCGCTCGTTGAATACCGAGGAAGTGGAATTGCTTAAGTCCTGCAACGCTGCAGCAGAAGCGGCGCTGGACGAAGAAAACATTGAAGCGGCCGCTCAGGCACTCAGTCCTCTGGCCCGGCTGGGCACCATCGGCAACATGCAAAGCTATGCAGCTTCTGCCCTGGTTGCCGATGATCTGGCCAGGCAGATTGCCGAACGCGCTGCCTCGTTGCTGACGGACATTAACGACCGCATTGACGATTCCGATGCCGCCTTTCCGGGTGTGGTGGACCTGGTGCAACTGGCTGCCGCCCTGGCGGATTTTCCGACAGTCGCTCCGCGTGCCGAAAAACTGCTATCGGAATTGAAACAACAGGACGATGCAAGGCAGCATTTGAAACCCGCGCGGTTGCTGGTGCGGGCCCGTCAGCTGGTAGCAACCGGAAAACCACGCGACCGTCGACAGGCCGAAGGCACCTATGCTTCGCTGATAACCCGGCACGCCGAATCGCCGGCTGCCGCGATTGCCCGCACGGAATTAGCTGAGTTGAACCCGGCCGCTGAGGCCTTGCAATCACCGGCAGAGGAGCCATTACGCACGTGGGCCGATGCCAGCGGGAATTACTCGGTCGAGGCGCGACTGGTCAAGGTTGAAGGCGGTCGGGTGCATCTAAAAAGGGCTGATGGCACGACGATTCAGGTCCCAATCGACCGACTGAGCGACGTGGACCAGCGTTATCTGGCCGACCGGAAATAGGCCCACAGGATCGGCGGATTCCTGCCTGCAGTATCGCGCTGTGCGGATTTTGCACGATTTTGTGTGTCGAATCGCAAAGATTGTGCTTGCGCCTGCGAATCGAAAGCCGAATGAAGTTCCGCGTTTTCCGTCATTCCCGCCGCCCTATAATAGATCAGCGGTTACCGGTCCGTGGTTCGGCGGTATAGGCGGTAATCAGTGTGTGAGATTCCCGGCCTGCGGTATCGACCGTGGACCGACTCCGAGTTTTGTAGTCAAAAGAGAGCTATGTATCCTTCGATGGTGTTGCGAAATGTCTCCCGTCTTGCCGGCGTCGCCTGTCTGGCCGCGTTGCTGCTGGGTGGGGGACACAGGTTGCCTGCTCAGGAACAGCCGGCGTCTCAGTCGGATGGCTCGGTACGCAGCGGCTTTTTAATTCAGGTCCCCTTGCCCATTACCGAAGCGGTTGCGGCCGCGGTCAAGCAACAGATTCAGCGAGTCGCCGAAAAAGCTCCGGTCATTGTCGAGGCCGCCAAACGCCCGGTACTGATTCTGGAATTTGATACGTCCAACAGTGTGACAGGGCAGGGCAGCGAGATTGGCAACTGCCTGAATATCGCCTTGTTGTTACGCGACGCCAAACTACGCAGTGTGCACACCGTCGCTTATATTCCGCGGGCCAGGGGCTTTGCGGCTGATGTTGATCGTGGTCCTGCCAGTGAACTCAAGGGCCATGCGGTTCTGGTGGCGCTGGCTTGCGATGAAATTGCCATGCACAACGATTCGTCGATTGGCCAGGCGGGCATCGACATATCCGGTGATCCAGCCCTGGAACTGGATCTGTATAAAAACATTGTGGGCGGGCGTTTGCCATCAGAGCTGGCAGTGGCGCTGGTGGACAAGAGTGCTGCGCTACACCGCGTGGAAACGGCCGAGGGTTTCTCCTTTGAAAACCAGCAAGGCCTCGATCAACTGGATGCCGCCAGCAAGGTGATCGGCTCGACAACACTAAGCGGTGCCGGAGAACTGCCGCTGTTTTCCAGCGAGACCTTGCAGCGATTGAGACTGGTTCGCAACCGCGTTTCCTCGCGCCGTGATCTGGCAATCCGGATGGACGTCGACCCCGCGTCGGTCGAGGGCAATCCGGCCGCCGGCAGCGAATGGCAAGCGGTGCAATTGCCCGTCAACACCTTTGTCGATGCCCGCGAAGCCGACTGGACCGTACGCATGTTGACCAGTCATCTGAACAGCTATCCGGATACCAATCTGATTCTTGTGCGGCTCAATTCGCCTGGCGGTGAAATGGAACCCTGCCTGCGCGTAGCGCGGGAATTGGCGGCGCTCGATCCCGGCGAGGTGCGCACGGTTGCATTCGTCGAATCGACTGCGGTAGGGCCCAGCGCGCTGATTGCGGCGGCCTGCGACCAGGTGATTATGACCAGCGATGCCCGCATTGGCGGACTGGGTGACGTACCGGTGCCTGAACAGGACATGGAGGACGCCCGGCCCCTGATTCGCCGGTTGGCCGAACAAAAACAAATCGACTGGTCGGTTCCCATGGGACTGGTCGACGTCAATCTGGAAGTTGGTCGGTACAGCAACAAGCGAACTGGCCAGCCCCGCTTGCTGTGCGAAGCCGAGCGGCTGGAATTCGGGGATGCCCGGGACTGGGCCTTGCTCGAGCCACTGGATCTCACCAGCGGCTTGACCGGCAAGGAGGCACTACGGGTCACGATGATCAATTCCACGCTGGAGGACTTTGAACAACTGAAACAGCTATATCAGTTGACCGAAACGCCACTGGAACTGCAGCCATCGCCGACCGATCGCTGGATTCAGACACTGGCTCGCGAACTTGCGGCGCCCTGGGTTGCGGCGTGGCTGTTGTTTGGCGCGGTATTTTTGTTGTCGACGGAAATGTCCAACCCGGGTATTGGCATACCGGGATTTTTGGGAACGCTTTGTCTGATGCTGTTCTTCTGGAGCCAGTATCTGGATGGCAATGCCCACTGGCTGGAAATTCTGCTGTTTGTGGTGGGCCTCGTGTTCATTGCGCTGGAAGTGTTTGTAGTGCCGGGTTTCGGCGTGTTTGGGATCGGCGGTTTGCTGATGATTGTGGCCGGCATCGTGCTGGCTTCGCAGACGTTTATCATTCCCCGCAGTTCTGAAGATTGGGAGCGTCTGCCGGTCTCGCTGTCGCTGGTGCTGGCAGCTGGCGGAGGGTTCTTTGCGGCCGTATTCTTTTTCCGCAAGTACCTGACGACGATGCCCATGTTCCGCCGCATCATGCTGAATCCGCCTGGCTCCGACGACTCGATCTCGCCCACGCAACGGGAAGCGCGGGAATCGCTGGTTGACCGCACCCATTTGCTGGGGCAAAAGGGTGTCGCCACTACTCCCCTGGTCCCGGCTGGCAAGGCCCGCATCGGCAACGAACTGGTCGATGTGATCACCGATGGCCGTATGATCGAACGAAACCAGCCCGTCATCGTGGTGGAAGTCACGGGAAATCGTGTACTGGTTGAACTCGGGGATAATTCCTGATTATCCTGCCCGTCCGCTTTCGGTTTTGACAATAATGCGACGGTACGATTCTTTTACTGACAGGTTATTTGCGGAATGAGTGGACTGGTTTGGGCGATCTTGTTGTTACTGGCGGCGCTGGTCGTCATCGGGATCGAGATGTTTGTGCCCAGTGCCGGATTGCTGGCGATCCTCTCGACCATACTGATTATCTCCGCGATTGTTGTGGGCTTCTTTCACAGCACGATGGCGGGTGTCGGTTTGATGATCGCGGTAGCCCTGTTAATTCCGCTAATCTTTCTGGCCTTTGTGCATGTCTGGCCCAACACGCCGATTGGCAAACGGGTGCTGATCGGAACCGTCAAGCATGAAGATGTCGTACTGACTGGCGAACACTACGACGAGCGTGAGCAACTGGTTGGCAAACAGGGCGTGGCCCGGACCAAGATGTTGCCCAGCGGTCTGGTGGTGATCGACGGCAAAAAATACGACGCGGTCAGCCAGGGGATGGCCATCGAGCCCGGCGATCCGGTCAAGGTCGTGGCCATCCGGGCCTACAAGATCATCGTGCGAAAAATGGACCCTTCGGAAACTGTCACTTCCAGTTCGCTGGAAGACGACGACATCCTGTCCCGCCCGATTGACGATGTTTTTGACACCCAGGACCCGGCCTGAACAACTCTGGCGTCGACTTTCGCCGGGCGTTGGGTGTAAAATTCACGTCGTTTGAAAACGACCAACCCGATTTTGTTTTTTCGATTCGATATCAGGAACTCACCATGTTTGATCCTCTGTACTTGATTCTGGTTCTGTTGCCTGGAATGCTCATTTCGGGACTTGCCAGCTGGAAGGTCAAAGCGGCATTCAACAAGTATTCCAAGGTCGGTTCGCGGAACGGCTATACCGGTGCCCAGGCTGCGCAGAAGCTGTTGGACAATGCCGGCATTCACGACGTGCAAATCGTGCCCGCACAGGGCTTCCTCAGCGACCATTACAATCCGCAGACCAAACAACTGGCACTTTCCGAACCGGTTTACAACAGCACATCAATTGCGGCGCTGGGCGTGGCCACCCACGAAGCCGGACATGCCATCCAGCACGCCACTGGTTACGCGCCGCTGGGCTGGCGATCTGCCATCGTGCCCATCGCTCATTACGGTTCCAGTCTCGGTTACTATGCCATGTTCGGCGGTCTGTTGCTGATGATGGCTTCACCGATGCTGGGTAAATGGGTGGTTGGCCTGGGTGCAATTCTGTTTGCCGCAATGCTGGTGTTCCAGCTGGTGACATTGCCCGTTGAGTACAACGCCAGTGCTCGCGCCAAACAACTGGTCGTGGATTCGGGCATTGTGTATCCGGATGAGCGTACCGGGATCGACAAGGTTCTCAATGCGGCAGCCCTGACCTACGTGGCCGCGGCCATCAGCACCTTCCTCACGCTGCTGTATTTTCTGCTCCGCTCGGGAATTCTCGGCGGCGACGATTAGCGGGCGTGGTTTCCGCCACTTTGTGCAAAATTCTGAAAGACTTTGCGGGTCTGGGGACATTTTCCATAGCTCCGGCAACGGCTGGAGTCCGGAAATTGAATAACCCCAAGTTCAGGAGATATTGCATGAACCTGGTTAAACGACTTTTGCAAACCGCAACGGTTGCCGTCGCCTTTGTCACTGCTACGGCCGTGATGACGGGCGATGCCGCGGCACAGCATTGCGGTGGTGGCGCCATAGGCCATGGCATCGTGCACGGCGGTCATCATGGCGGCCTTCACGGTGGACTTTATCGCGGCGGCTTGTTGCGCGGCGGTTGTCACTCGACGCTGTATCCCGGCCATGCGCCCGGGTTTTACCACGATACGTCGCACTGGGATTACCATCCCCCGCAAAAGGTGTGGCATGGCAATCACTGGGATGTCATTCCCGGTCATTACGACTGGCACCAGACTGGTCACTGGCATGGAGGCGGGGTCATTTATCCGTAGGCTTTTCGGATAAACAACTCTTGCAAATCGCAACAGGCTCTCATGACGCGTTCAGGGGGCCTGTTCTTGTGCGCCACTTCGGCGGAATCGGATAAATGGGTTATCTGGCTTGTAACAGCCAAAATCTTTCGGGCCGAAGATTCTTTGGCTAGGCTGCTTCTCCCACGGGATTTATAATCGGCGACAGCAGGCAAACTGGTCGTTGTCGCGGCGGCAAAACGACCTCACAGGGAAGCGAGACCATTCCAGATTGTTCGTACGCTGCCCCCTTTTCAATTTGTTCTCATCTGCGTGGAGTGAAACATGTCCGTTGATCCACTGGTCGTAGCATCGGTGCAAGAACAACAACAGGAGTCTGGAAAGTCCATACCGCAATTCCAGCCAAACCAGGGCGAACCGGCCGTTGGCAATGATTCCCCCGATCCACTGGAATCGGCTCAACCACTGTCCATTCAACAGGACTCCACTCAGCAGGACCCGGCTCCCCAGGAAACGGCGGAGCAGCAGACGACCGAGTCGGTGGTCCAGGTGCCGCCTGCCCGACCAGCCGCCGATGCAGGTTCCATAGACCCCCTTTATTACCTGCTGTTGCTGCCCATATTGGTCCCCCTGCTGATTCTTGTTGTGTGGCTTTTTCGCAAACGTCGCCAGCCGTGGAATGAAAAACAATACCGTCCGCGTTTTGACGGGCACGCCGACAGAAATGAGTTCCGCGAAAAGGTCACACCCGAGTACCTTCGCGATCAACAAACCGCCACCGACCAGTCTGCTTTGGTGCCCGAAGATCCGCCGGGCGAAATGCCTGCCGAGTCGGATGAGCCGGAACCCGCACCGTCGGTGATCCAGCTGGGTCATATGACGGACGAGGACGCCATGGAGCCATTCGAATCCGTCGACCAATCTGAGCCATTCGAATCTGAGTCCCTCGACGAGTCGGAGTCATTTGACGATTCCGGGTTTTTCGCCGAACTCGATCTTGAAGAGGACGAAACCGCCGCTGTCCACACAACCGAAGAATTCGCCGACGAGCCACCTGCGTCGTCTGAGTCAGACGACTTGCCAATTGACGTCCTGGCGTTTGACGAAGATGTTGAAGAAGTACCGCTGATGCAGCATGACCCCTCACCCGGCCATTCCGCGCCGGCTCCCCGACATGTGTCAAATGCCACCGATGCCGTATTGACCTCCGCCGTGCCGCTGGTCACCCAATCGGCCAATGTGTCGCAAGCGGACGAGGCACCCGATGCCGGTCCGCAAATCAGGGCACTTGAATCGGAACTCATCGCGTTACGTGAGAGTCGCGAACAATTGCAGCGGGAGGCAGCCGAGCTGCGGACTCAACTGGTTTCCAGCGAAAAACAAATTGCCAAACTGACCAGCAATGACAAGTTGCCGGAATTGGAAAAGGAACTGGAGTCGTTAACTGCGGAGTTGGACGAAGCACACGCTGCGGTACCAGCCGAGACCAGGAATGAACTGGCCGAGCTGCTTGAACAGCTGCAGATTGCCGAGGAAGCACGCGAACAGGCGACGATCGCATTGACCAATGCGCAATCCGAACAAACTTCCACCCGGCAACGCGTGGACGAATTGATCGGCGAAAAATCGACACTGGCGACGCAGATCGAGGAATTGCAGCAGCAAGTTGCCGACGCCTCCCGGGGGGAACAGGATCGCGAAGATCTGCAGGAACAGTTGACCGGGTTGTCTGCAGAAATGACCGAGCTACGCGACCAGTTGCAGGTAGCAAAGGAAGCACGCGATCTCTCCGCAACGGCGTTGGCTGATGCCAAATCCGAACAGGAGATAGCCCGGGGGCACATCGAGGAATTGAATGCCGAGAAATCCGGGCTGGCCGGCCATGTCAAGCAGTTGCAACAGCAGATCGACCAGGCGAGCGCCGCCCGGGACGAGCACGACCGCGAAGACTTGCAGCAACAACTGGCGGCTCTGGACAGAGAACTGGCCGCGGCACGATCCGACAAAGACCAGCTGCAATCGCGGCTTGAATCCATGGAGTCAGAACAGACCCATATGCAGTCGCGTCTGAGCGAAGCGGACGGCGAATTGCAGCGCCTGCGCGACGAACTGCTGGTAACCAACCAGGGACCTTCAGCGGAGGAACTCACCTCACTGAACTCGCGTATCGAACAACTGGAATCTGAACTGGCTGCAGCAGCGGATCGCCCCACGGCTGACGAGCTGGATGTTCTCAACAGCTGTGTCCAGCAGCTGGAGCAGGAACTCGATAACACGCAAAAGCAACACGCGGTCACCCGGGACGAACTGGAAGATGCCCGCGATCAGCTGGCTCAACGCACTTCGCCTTCGGCGCTGACCGCATCCGACACCGAGCAACAGTTGCATGAGAAAAAAATCAAGCTGGCCAAGGTCAAACAGAAGCTGCGTGAAAAGCTCGACATCATCACCGAGCTACACAAACGCTTGCGTGCTGCCAAGAAGGAATCGGTTAACCTGAACATTCGCGTGACCGAACTGGAAAATATGGTGGAATCACAACGTGAGGAACTGGCCCGGCAAACGGTATTGCTGGAGCGCAACCAGCTCGATTTCGACGAGTAGTCGTGGAACGACAGCGCAAGGTAGCCGGATTCGCAGGTCTTCCCCTTTGGGGGAGAATCCCGACACGCCGGGAGCAGGCCGGATGAGGGCGAGCGTTGCGTCGTTTACCTGCCTGCCGTGGCACCAACCTCCGGGGGGCCGGGCCATGAATCGGCAGTCAGTGCCCGTTTCGTATGTCCCCTGGTCCCTCAGTCGAATGTGACGATGGTGCAGGCAAGGGCGACCAGCGAATTGTACCAGGCAAACAAAGACAGCAAGACGGCCGCGATACAAGCGATCCATTTCCAGGTGCTGCCCAGATCAGTCCTGCTGACCGTCAAAAACACCGCTGGACTCAGGAACACTTGAGCCACGGCCGGAATCCCGATTACCGTCCAGTGAAACTGCACCATCACCCAATCGGATTTCTCCGGCTCAGCCATGTTCGGCATGTGGCTGGCAATCAATGAGCTGTAATTGGCCAGTTCGACTCTTTGAATAATGACCAGGACAACTTGAACCGTGGTGAAAAGAAGCCAACTCATCATCCACCAATATGATGAGTTGTGGTTTGGCAACCGCGTTTGGTTATCCTCACGCATTACCTATGTGTCCGTGGTTATTTCGCCACCGGCCCCAATGGCCAGATTGTCAAACGTCCAGGTTCTTGACTTCCAGCGCATGTTTTTCGATGAATTCGCGGCGGGGTTCGACCTTGTCCCCCATGAGGACGCGGAACATGTCGTCGGCTTCTGCAGCGTTGGTCATACCGACCTGAATCAGCCTGCGGTTCTCGGGATCGAGCGTCGTTTCACGCAGCTCTTCGGCGTTCATTTCGCCCAGCCCCTTAAAGCGGGTTAGCTGCAGGCCCTTCTCACCGGCGGCTCGCACCGCAGCCAGCAAGCCACGCAGGTCATTCAGACCTGATTCAGATTCCCCGCGACGCAGCACGTAGCGAGGCTCCTCGATTCCGGTCCGTTCCTGCGGCAACAGGGCCTCGATGTCAAAACCGAATCTGGCCAGTTCCTGCAAACCCGAGTTGATCGTACGCACTTCGTGGAACTCGTTCAGTTGAATCGTGTGCGCCGCCTCCTCGCCGGCTGGCTGGCCATTGCCGTTTTCGTCGTCACTGACTTGCAGATCCTCGCCGCCAGTCTGCTGTTCCTTGAGAAATTCATCCAGCTCGCTTCGTGAACTGAACCAGTAACCGACGTTGTCGACGACGGCGTGATAGACGGGCAGGCGGCCGGTTTCGGGATTGGCCCGCTCGGCATGGGTCCGCAGGTTGATGCCCCGGCGTTCAAGTGCCAGGATCGCTTCCTCGACGCTGGACAACGCTTGACACAGGGACTCGATATCCTTGCCGTGAATCGCTTCGCCCGTTTCGGGGATCAGGTGAGCATCTTCGATACCACGCTCCATCAGCTGCCGTTTCATTTCTTCTTCCGTTTGCACGTACGTCACCTTGCGTTTGCTACGCACGCGGAACAGCGGCGGCTGGGCCACGTACACGTGTCCCTTTTCGATTAACTGGTACATCTGCCGATAGAAGAAGCACAACAGCAACGTGCGAATATGCGAGCCGTCGACATCGGCGTCGGTCATGATAATGATCTTGTTGTAACGCCGCCTGCTTAAATCCTGATCCTCTCCCACGCCGATGCGGATGGCATTGATAATGCTCTGGACTTCCTCATTGGCCAGCACCTTGTCCTCGCGAGCTTTGTAAGCGTTGATGATTTTTCCACGCAGCGGGAGGATCGCCTGAAATTCCTTTAGTCGGCCGCCCTCGGCGCTGCCGCCGGCCGAGTCCCCTTCGACCAGGTACAATTCACACTTCTCCATATCGTTGCTCAGGCAATCTCGTAACTTGCCGGGCAAACCGGCACCGCCGAGCGCCGACTTGCGACGTACCAGTTCGCGAGCCTTGCGAGCTGCCTCACGGGCCTGGGCCGCCTGTATTCCCTTTTGCAGAATGATTTTGGCGGTCCTCGGCGTCTCCTCCAAAAACTTGTTGAGAAACTCGCCAAAGGCGGATTGCAGGATACTTTCGACCTCACTGTTGCCGAGTTTCGTTTTCGTCTGGCCCTCGAACTTGGGTTCAGGCACACGAATGGAAAGGATTGCGGTCAGGCCTTCACGAAAATCCTCACCGGTGACGTTGACGTCGCGGAACATATTGTTTCGTTTGCCGTAGTTGTTCAGCGTCCGCGTCAGAGCGCTGCGGAATCCGGAAACATGTGTGCCGCCCTCGTGCGTATTGATGTTGTTGACGTACGAGTGCACATTTTCGGTCAGGTCCGTCGTATATTGAATCGCTACTTCATAACCGATGCCATCCTGTTCGCCGTTCAGATAAACCACGTCTTCGTGCAAGGCATCGCTGGACCGATTGAGGAACTCGACAAACTCAATGATTCCCCGCTCGTAATAGAACTCGTCCGCTTCACCCGTCCTTTCATCCTTGAAGATGATCCGCACTCCGCTGTTGAGAAACGCCAGTTCCTGCAGCCGTTTATGCAGAATGTGATATTCAAATTTGGTGGTCTGGAAAATTTGCGAGTCGGGTTTAAAGGTGGTTTTGGTACCGACGCGTTCGGACTTTCCCACCTTGGCCACTTCGCCTGTCGGGATGCCACGTTCGTATTCCTGCTGGAACACCGCGCCGTCGCGGGACACTTCGACCTCGCACCATTCGGACAGAAAGTTAACCACGGTGACTCCGACGCCGTGCAGTCCGCCGGACATGTGGTAAACATTCTCTTCGCTTTTCTCGAATTTGCCACCGAACTTGAGCTTGGTCATCACGCCTTCCAGCGTCGACACATCCCGGCCTTCTTCCTCACTCAACTGGTCGTGCCGGTCGACCGGAATCCCCCGGCCATCATCGCCGACGGTGACAGATCCATCGTTATTGATCGTGACCTTGATCTTCGAGGCGAAATTGGCCATCACCTCATCAATCGAGTTGTCGACAACTTCGTACACCAGGTGATGCAAACCGCGGTTGGCGGTGTCACCGATATACATCGAGGGCCGCAAACGCACGTGTTCCAGATCGGACAGGTGCTGGATGTCTTCCTGCTGGTATTCGGTTTTTGGCGTTTTCTTGGCCATGGAAACTTAAAGCCTTTCTCTGGCACTTCTCTGGATCAGTTCCGTACGTTACCCACGCGGAAGCGAATTGAGCGGATTCCGGCGTGTGGCAACTGGTCCTGGATTTGTTTCAGCAGTTCTGATTTGGCGAACGCCAGTTGCTGCATGGCTGGCGAGCTGTCCACGATGACTTCCAGCGCTCCACGCCGAATCACCGTAGCCTGGGTGCGTCCTGCCATTTGAGGCCCGGCTATCTCTTGCCAGACCGTCTGAAGTTCTTCGTTAAATTGTGTTTGCGTAAATCCACGTCGCGAGATCAGTTTGCTGATCAGGTCGCCGGCCGACTGGGGCATGCGTTCATAAACGCGGCGTTCCTGAAAGTTCTCCTGGGCACGCTGCATCGCGTCGTGGTCTCGGTCTCGGGTCATCATGCAATCGGCGGATTAGCGACGATCCCTCGACAACGGCATGATCACGTAACCGTATTTGTCGTCGGTTTGGCAGTAGGCTGCCTGTTCGCCGTTTTCCACATCGAACGTAAACGACTTGTCCGGCTGCAGGACCTTGAGGAAATCGGCCACGTAACGGTGATCCAGTGTGATGGTCAGTTCCTCATTGTCGTAGGCCACGGGCAATTCAATCCGTGACTGGCCGACCTCGGCGGTACTGTTGGACAGCACCAGCGATCCGTCCTTGAAGGTAAAGTCCACTCCGCGGCTTTCCTCGCTGGCCACAATCGCCGCTTGCCGCAACGCCGAAAACATGGGACCCACGGGCAAGTCGATTCGTGTGGAATCGGTTCGCTGGGGCAGGACATCACGCCATTTGGGAAAGCGGCCTTCGACCAGCCGCGTGTAGAACACTCCGTTGGGATGTCGCACCAGCAAGTCGTTTTCACGCGCCGCCAGACAAACCGGCTCTTCTCCCGCCGGCAATGTTCGTTCGATCAACTGCATGGCCCGGGAAGGCACGATGGTAGCCGTTCCTGCCTGGGATGGATTGCCGTGAATCTTCACGGGAGCTTCCATCTTGGCCAGCCGCCGGCCATCGGTCCCCACGGCCGTCAGGAAATTCTCGTTCAGTTCCAGCAATACGCCACTGAGTGCATAACGGCTGCTTTCGGCATCAGTCGCAAACAACGTGCGCTTGATCAGTTCCCGCAACACATTGGCGGGAATCTCAAAGTAGTCTTCTTCCGCAAAATCAACGACCTCCGGGAATTCATCCGGATTCTGCCCCTGCAATTCAAACCGGGATTGCTTGCCAGTGACCAGGATCTTGCTGGCGTCGGCCGAGATGTGCAGCACTTCGTCGCTGGATTCACGCAGGATGGCATTCAGTCGCGCTACTGGAATGACGGCCGCTCCGGGTGTCTCGACTTCCATATCATCGATCGACAACCGCACTCCGACTTCCATATCGGTGGCCGTTAACCGCACGGTACCGTCAACGGCTTCCAGTTTGACGTTTTGCAGAATGGTCTTGGGGCTGCGTGCCGGTGCAACCACTGCAGCGATCTGAAAGATCCGGGAGAACGGCTCCCGCTGGATAGTAATTTTCACTTGAGTTTCCTTTTCGTGTTTTCCTAAAGCCGTCCGGGTTAAGCGGTCAGTTTTAAATAAGAATGAATAAAATAAGTAGCAGTATTAGCAGGACATTTACCTTTGTTGATTTGCTGGCCAACTTCGACGACGGCCGTTAAAAAACCTGCTGCTACTCCAACGCGGGCGATCGGATAACTTGTCAGTTCATTGCCAGGCAGTTATCAGCAACCTGTTGATGAACGTTGGTAATGTTGCGATTCGTGTGAAAATCGTGCTAACGGACCAACTTAACAACAGTCACTGACAGCTCATCAACAAGTTATCCATCACAACACAGTCTGGCCTCCCTGTCCGATTCGACGCGTGTGGCCAGTTGCGTAACTGCATTGGCCAGTTCGGCATCCTGTTCCAGGCGGCTGGCAATTTGCTGGCAGGCGTAACGAACCGTTGACGGATCGCGGTTGCCAAATACCTTGCCAATATCACGTACGGGAATGCCTAATTGCCGATGGGCAAGATACATGGAAACGGCCCGGGCCCGTACGACTTCCTTGCGGCGTGTCTTGCCGGCCAGATCAGCTGTTTTTTGTCCAAAATACCGCGCCGTGCGACGAATCAATTGCGGCAGATCCTGGCTGGCTGCCGATGCCTGGTCCTCTTCCTGTGCAAACAATTGCTGTCGCAACTCGGCCCGGTCCGGGATGTGCGGGTTGTCATCGCTGGAAGCAGCGAGGGCCAGTCGCGACAGACGCTGGCGAATCAGCGGTGCAGTGCGGGGCAGTGCCTTAACCAGCCAGTCGCGGTCACGTTCATGAATTTGCAGCTCGAGCTGATGCAGGATTCCAGCGACCATGGCGTTTCGTGCCGCTGGGCCCGGCCGCTGCACACCGATCACCAGGCCACTGGACAAGCGGGAGCGTAATTGCGGCGAAAACTCGCGGGCATTCCAGGGTGCGTTGAGGCAAGTGACCAGCAGCGGGCGACCTTGTTGCAGGTGCTCGTCGAGGATCTGCACGAATTCGCGGTTCAAGGCGACTTGGTCCGTCGGCCACGTCAGGCCGTCAACCAGCAGCGACTCGGCTTGTGTAAAACGGCGGCGGAATTGGGAGACGGATCTTGTTTTGGCAGCTTCCAGAAACTGACGGCGAAAGTCGCTGCCCGTGATACGCAGGCAGGGGACGTCGAGTCGTGCGGCCAGAGTCTCCACGAGCGCCGATTTGCCGACTCCTGACGGCCCGTACAACACCAGCGGCCACGGGGCATTGGACGTCATCATGAATTGTGGATCGCACCAGCGACGCAGCAATGGATTGTCATCGTCAGCGTAATACCGCGGCAGCACAAAAGCGGCAGCGCCAGCCATGGATCGAACCGGCATCCCGCGAGCTGACGGCTCGTGGGTGCGCAGGGGAAACGAAAAAACGGGTGCGGCGGCGGTCAGGAATCGGCCTCTCAAAGATCGTTACCGGGATGGACCGGGCAGGTGTCGAAGACGTACACACCGGTTCATGAATACGCTGCCGGCAGCACAAAATCTGGCCATCAAACGAGCCATCTGGAAGGCCCAAATTTTACCATTTTCAGGGCGATCCGAGGAGTGCGAAAAGGCAATTTCATCCGCTTTTTTGTTGACGCAAATGCTTGACTGCCTTGATGATACGTCGCGACCCCAAATCAACTTCCGAGGCCGTTGTCAAGGAGCTCAAACTGACCCGAATCGAGCTCTCGATCACACCCTCTTCACAGCCCATGGCAGCCAGTACATGGGATGGTTCACTGGAACCGCTGGTGCAAGCCGAGCCGGTTGAAATAGCCACCTCGGCCGCATCGGCTGCCATCATGAGTGCCTGCCGATTGATGGCCGGCAGTGACTCGACCGCTGGGAAAGCAAGATTGCTGGCATGCGGCGTACGCTGGGCACCGGCACCAATTAACACCGCCCCGGGCACCTCCGACAAGATCGTGCGTTCGAATTGATCACGCAATTCCGTCATGCGTCGACGACGCTCGTCCAGTTCATCAGTTGCCAGTTCCACGGCGCTGGCAAAACCAACGCCCAGCGTCACATCTTCGGTTCCCGGCCTCTGGCCAAGTTGCTGAATGCCGCCAAACAGAATCGGTTGCAACTCAACCCCTTGGCGAACCAGCAAGCCGCCGATACCGCGGGGTCCATGCAATTTGTGAGCAGTCACGGTCATGCCGGTGACGCCCAGCTGACGAAAGTCGACGGGGATCTTGCCCACTGCCTGCACGGCATCACAATGCAGCGGCACGCCGACTTCCTGACAAATCCGCGCCGCCTCTGTGACTCCCTGAATCACGCCTGTCTCGTTGTTGGCTAGCATCAAGCTGACTAGCCGCGTTTGCGGGTTGATCAATTCGGTCAGGGCCCCGATTTGCACCACGCCCAGCCCATTAACGGGCAGCCGGTGGACCAGAAAGCCCCGGGTTTGCAGGAAGGCTGCAGCACCTAGCACCGAAGGATGTTCGATGGGCGAAATAATGACTTCCGGGGTCTCGACTGGCGGATCGCTCCATGCGTGAGCCAGGCCGAGGATGGCCAGATTGTTGGCTTCGGTCCCCCCACTGCAGAAAATCAGCCGGTCGGCCGGTCCGCCGCCCAGGCACCGGCAAATCGTCTGTCGCGCCTGTTCCAGGCGGGCGCGAGCCAGTTGTCCCGGCCGGTGCTGGCTGGCCGGATTGACGTATCCAGCCGCCATGCAATCGATCATGGCACGCTGTACCCGCTCGTCCAGGCGAGTGGTTGAGTTGGCATCCAGATAGATATGGTTCATTCGGCCCGGAAAATACTAAATCGGCTCAAGCAGGCTAAGATTGACGACGCGGATTTGCCGATGCACAGATTGCCTTGCTCCCGGCACCGTATTGATCGGGGTTGCCCCCGCGAATCAGGCTGGGCGATACTTCCGCATCCCGGTGGACCGGCTTGTGTGTTCACCAGGGGCTGGCGGAACGATACGCTCCCGGATTGTTTAGTTCGTTATTTCCACTTGCCGCCCGGTTGTCCAGTCACGCCCGCGATCCCCGAGACCAGATGAGCGAACCTGCCAACGAGTCAACTCGTCTCGCCGGTGCGGACAGCCCGCCGGAGGAACAGCATGCCGCGGCCTTGGCCGAACTGGAAAAGCTGGATCCGTTGCGTCGTCTGGAGGCGGTTCTGTTCCTGGCCAAAGAGCCGCTGCACAGCCGCAAACTGGCACAGCTGGCCGGATTGCCCGACGGAACGCGAGCCAATTCGCTGGTCAAGCAACTTAATCGCCTGTATGACGGTAGCGGAAGGGCCTTTCACGTCAAACAAGTGGCTGGCGGATATCAGCTGCGTACGCGTCCCATGTTCAGCCGCTGGTTGCAACGTATCCAGAACGCCCCGGCCTCCATTCGGCTGACCAATCCGGCGATGGAAACACTGGCCGTGGTCGCTTATCGACAACCGGTGCTGAAAGCCGAGATTGAAGCCATCCGTGGCGTGAGCTGTGGAGAACTGTTGCGGCAATTGCTGGATCGAGGTCTGATTCGCATTGCCGGACGCAGCAGCGAACTGGGCAATCCGTTTTTGTACGCCACCACCAAACGGTTCCTGGAAGTCTTTGGCATGCCCAATATCGACGGCTTGCCCCGTGGCGAAAAACTGCGAGGCAGGGGCCTGCCGGATTGGCCAGCACCCCAGGATACCCAAACCGAAAATCCTGCCAAAACGGGTGCAAATCCACTCGACGAACCAGATACAAACCCCCAAAATCATACACTTGCTGATTCCAGCGACTCCGATGTCGCCCTGCTTCCCCCAGAAACTCAACCGGAGGAGTAAAAACCGTGACTGTTTCGCAGCCCGTTTCAATTGAGACTGAATGGGTCGACGCGCCCCTGGTGGCCGACGACATGGTGGCAGCGATCTGTTCCCGCGGGCCCCTCTCGCCTGAATTCGTCGCCACGGACGACGACGATGACGAGGAGTATGAAGACGAGGAAGAGGACGACGACGAATACGAGGATGAAGACGACGAGGACGACGACGAATACGAGGATGAAGACGACGAGGGCGAAGAGGGCGAAGAGGGCGAAGAGTACGACGACGACGACGACGACGACGAAGTCGATGACGACGATGAATACGAGGACGATGACTACGACGAGGACTATGACGACGACTTCGATGAGGACGACGACGACGACCTCGAAGAGGATGAATGGGAAGAAGTCGACGACGATGACTTCGAGGAAGAGGAATGGGACGACGACGACGATGAGGACGACGACGAAGATGATGAAGATGATGAAGAGGATGAGGAAGACGAAGAATGGGAGTAGGACCCTGACGAATCGTCACCCCTGAACGCTGACACCATGCGACACCAGGGCCCGGGCTGTGCAGGAATTCGTCAACACATAGTCCCGGTGTGGATCGCCCGTTCACGAATAAAGCACGCACTTGTGATCAGGCAGGCCGGCTCAGAAGCCTGACGCTTTTTCGACTGCCCGGCAGTGCGGGCGTGCGGTTTCACCTCACCCGTTGTTCACGATCCAGGGCCTGCACCAACAACGCGCAACACCAGCAGTGGACGATCGCTTGCGCACGCGTTGGGAAAGAACCGCAAAATATCGAATGACGAAGGCCCAAAGCGCTGGAAGCACACAATCCATGCGCAGACCGCTGGATGACGTCCCTCGATAACGCTTCGGGTTCCGTTTGTTTGTTTAGTCGCCAGCCACGTCGTTAAAACGCAACTGGTAATGCGTGACCTGTGCTCCGTCTTCCATGTAGCTGATGCTGGAGCAGCTCTCCAGGCACTTGGCCATGGCAATCACCGAGTCGAGAGCCTCCATGAGTTCCGCTTCGGCAAACTCCAGCGTATCGTTTTCGGCACCCATATCCATATTGAGATCCACATCGCCCTCTGCTTTGGCGACGTCGATGCCGTAAAGGCCCCATGCGTGAAGCGCGTCGATCATCCGCGCGTTGTCGTAATACAGTGCGGCCATCAATGGACGGGAACGATTGGCCAACACGCCTTCAAACATCGGCGAGTTCTCTTGCATCAGCCGCTTCGACTGTTCGGTCAACGTGCCGAGAATCAGCAAATCGTCCGAGAGCATGGCGTGCAGCGCGATATCGGGATCCAATCCGGCCTCCGGAGGGAAGTGATAAATGTACAGATCGGCGCCGGAGATTGACTCGTAGTCCGGCGGATAGACCTGGATCTCCGGCGGAATCTGCGCATCGGGCAATTCGCGAACCATGGCCAGAATGTCTCGCGCCGCTTCCAGATAACTGGACCCGGCGGCCCGGATTTTTTCAGCGTCGCGATGTTCAATCAGTGCGGCCATGGCCGGGAAGGGCAGTGGATGATCCGAAGGCGGCATCATCTCGTGCCACGATTCACGTGCGGTGGTAAAGTCCAGCACGAATCCACTCTGGCAATTACGAGTGGCGGCCAGCAGGTTTTGTTCCGTCGAATCGGCAACGTCCCCCAGCACCTCACGAAGCTCGGCTGTGAAATCGCGGAAGACCCGCGCCTCCTCGTCGGGCATTTGGCGTGGCACGTATTTGCGAATGTAATCGAACACCTTGCCGCCCCACTTGCGGGCCACGGCGAATTGTTCCTGACTCGCTTCGTTCTCGCGTCCGACCGCCAACAGTGTCGGCTCCAGGCCCACATGGTTCAGCAGGGTCAGGGGCTGGCTGGAATCCAGGTACTTGTTCTCGGCCCAGTTGTACGAGAATCCCTCAATACCGTGCTCGAACAGGTAGTTGAACGATACGGCGGCACCCGGTTTGGGCATGGTGGTCATCAAGTCCGCTTTCATTTCGACGGCGTCCGCTTTCAAATCAGCGATCAAGCCGTCCATTTTCAGATCCGCGCCACTGTCTTGTTCTGCCATCTGAATACCCAGGGCGGCCCATGAAATCATGGCGTCCACCATGCCACCCGCGTTTTCATAATTGCTGCGGGCAATTTCCTCGGACGTCCACGACACACTGGTCAGCTGGTGACTGGCCGCCGCTGCCTTGACGGCTGCCATTTTGGGATGGTCGATCAACAAGTCAGCATCGCCCAGGTTGCGTACGTGATCGATCGAGGGACCGAAGGCAACCAGCAGAAAATTTCCCTTGATGCCAAACGACACATTGAACGACTTGCCTTCCAGCAACGCCTTGATGTCATCGACGTAGGGATCAAAGTCAGGATCTTCTTCCAGCTCGTGCCACGGCAGGTTGTCCGATGACAGTTGCAAACTCAGCATGTACAGATCGCCGGCTTCGATCACCTCGTAGCCATCCAGCACGTATTCCATGCTCGGCGGCATTTGTCCCATCATTTGATCGACGCCGGCCTCGGCCATTTGCAACAGGCTTTCCACCAGTTGGGGATTGTCCAGCACCGTGCCCATCACGAGCGTGGGGGTATTGATGTCGCCAAATTCATCGCGCGCCACCGCCAACAGCTTCTTGATATCACTTTCGGCCAGTTGTTCGAAGTAAACGCCTTCCATGGCCTCGCCCGCCCGCAGATAGAAACTGGCAACCGCTTCGGCGGCCTGCACACAGTCGCCATCGCCATAGATAAACACTTCGTTGCCAAAGATCTCGGCAAGAAAGGCCATGACCATCTTGCCCTGCACGCTGCCTAACGACTCGCTGTATCCCTGCAGGTACTGGGCGAAAGGATTGTCGTAGCCGAACTGGCTCCAGCCGCGGCGGCGGCCCGCGCGATAGGCCTTGCGCATCTGTTGGGCGACTTCCGTATCCAGCACCTGTTGCCAGGCATTGCTTTCCACAATCGCCTTGTACTGGGCCTCGTGATTCATCGAGGCGATGTAGAACGAAGCAGTCTGCGGCACGATGTCCAGCGAAGTGGGACGTTCGTTTTCCTGTGCCAGCAGCGTGGCAGAACAGGCCAGCAGCGTTACACAGGCCGCCAGCAATCGGGCCAACGAAGCGGAGCAGTATCTCATCGAAATTTCTCCCGTAATTCGAGCGGTGCAGTTTGATCAGTCGATCGCATGTGGGCGCGGTGCGACCCGACCATAGATTTTACCCGAAAACCGGGAGGCAGGTTTCAGCCGGTTGGAAAAGACAGCCAGCGTGCTTCGCGACTCATTCCCTGGCGTCCAGACCGTAGTCCTTGAGCTTCTTGTGAAGCGTATTGCGGTTAATGCCCAGACGCTCGGCCGCCCTGGACTTGCTCTTGCAGGCCTGCATGACCTGGATGATTAGTTCCCGTTCCACCGGGTTGACGATTTTCTCATGCAGCTTGTCATTGCCGTTGGCCGTGGAGAGTTCGTGGAACACAAACTCGCGAATCAGCTTTTTGGGATCGCCCGTGGGATATACCGCGTCAGCTGCCGCCTTCTTTTGCTGTGTGACGGTGCCGGGCAGCAGATCGATCGTCAACTCGTCGGCGTCAGACAGAATCACGGCCCGCTCCACATAATTCTGCAGCTCGCGTACGTTGCCCGGCCACGAATAGCTGCGCAGTGCGTCCATGGCCGCCGGCTGCACGCGATTCACACTGCGACTATTTGCCTGGTTGTACTGGGACAGAAAATGATCGACCAGCAAGGGAATGTCCTCGCGGCGATTGCGTAGCGGCGGTAACTGGATCGGCATCACGTTCAAGCGCCAGAACAAATCGGCGCGAAACCGGCCTTCGGAAACCTCCTTGTATAAATCCAGATTGCTGGCCGCGATGACCCGCACATCAACACGCATGGTACGCGTATCGCCAACACGCTCGAATTCCTTTTCCTGCAGCACCCGCAACAACTTGACTTGCAGCATCGAGGATGTGGAGTTGATTTCATCCAGGAAGATCGTGCCCATATGTGCCGCTTCGAAACGGCCCGTGCGATTGCCGACGGCACCGGTAAAGGAACCGGCCACATGACCAAACAACTCGCTCTCCAGCAAACTTTCGGTCAGCGCGCCGCAGTTAACGCGTACCAGCGGTCCACTGGCGCGCTGGCTGTGCTGGTGCAGGGCCGTGGCGATCAGTTCCTTGCCCGTACCGGTCTCGCCCAGCAACAGTACCGACGCCATGCTTTGCGCGGCGCGATGCGTCAAATCAGTGACTTGCTGCATCACCCTGCTTTTGCCGATGAGTCCGGCAATTTGCGGCTGGTCGGGGTTGCGGGAACGGGTCGTGTGCATGGCCGGCGTGGCAGATCAGCGGGTGAACAGAACGCGGTTCATTGTAGCAGTCCTGAAATCCGGCCCAACGCCTAATTGGCCGGGAGAAAGTGCAGGCGAGGCGAGACCCTTCGCTGGCCAAACAAGACTGCCGGGCGAAGGGCCTCGCCCGGCTACATCCATGAGCTTGCGGCTAATTCAAACGCTTTTCGATGGCGTCCAGCAGATAGCCAAGAATCTGTTGGGTTTCCGGCGGCTCATCGGCGCTGGCGTTGTACCGATCGTACTGGATCTGAATATCGTCGGTCTTCAGCAGTAGTCCGTGAGTGCGAACGGCATGAGCAAAGGCCTCGGCGGCCACGCGTCGCAGGGAGGCGGGCATCTGGATATTGCTGGCTGTGTTCACCAGTCGCAGCTGTGCCGCGGGCGTGCCGATCTCACCCAGCAAACGACAGGTTTCGGCGGCTGCCGCCGGCGTACCCAGCGAACGCATCAGCAGGTCCTGGTGACCGGTGAGGTCAAAGAACGGGTAGCGGTCGGCCTGCCGGGCGTACTGGCCCAGATAACTGAGTGCCTGCACGGCGTTGCGATTTCGTTCCGCCTGGGTGGCATCGGTGTACGCAGCACTTTTGCGCAGGTTGTCAATCTGGCGGGCGATGACCAGATCGTCCGTGATCATGGGAGAAGCCAGTACGTTGGCGAACCGGGCAGCCAGTCGTTCGGCGCGACCCAGGTTGTGCGGTTCGACCAGCAACAGAATGGGCACGCGCCGCGTCCGTGAACTGGCCCGGAATGCCTGGACCAGCTCCGAGAAATTAGGTCGGTTCAATTTGTCGGTAATTACCAGCAATTGCAGATCGGGATCCTGACCGGCGCGCTCGAACAATTCGCGGCTGGTGCTGACTCCCGATGCGTAAAAACCGCTGCGGCCAACCAATGCGGCGAGGGTTCGCGCCCGCTCGGGATTGACATGACCTACCAGTGCCGTGGGAACACCCGTGGAACGCGACAGGAACACAAGCGAATCGAGATAATTGCTGCTGCCCGCAAAGGGCTTGTCGGGGTCGATTTTGTGAATGGCATCGGTGGCAGCCTGCAGCAGCCGCACCGAACCGAAATCCAGTGCGCGGACCAGCGGACTGGCCGCCCCATTTTGCGAATCAACAAACGACTTGTCTGCGAGTTTGCCCAGCACTTCGCAAGCTGCGATTGCTGCCGGAACGCGTTCCATTTGCAGGGCATCGTCGAGAATCTGCAACGCCAATTGCGGTTCCATCGTACCGGCGAGGGTATTCACGACGACTTCCGGCATGGGCTCTTGCATCCCCGCAGTCAATTTGGCGGATTCCATTCGTGCCAGCCAGTACAAACGCTGGTAGTCGTCGCGGGTCGGATCGAGTTCGATTAAATCCTTGGCCCGGCGAAAGCCGCGAATCCGCGCTACGGTGCGTGACGTCAACCAGGACGGAACCATGCGTCGCGACTTGGGGTCCCACCGCCACCACTTGACCAGATCGTTGGCATCACGGTCCAGCACGACTTCGTCCATCAGGTACTCGCGGGCCGAGCGATACAGCCGCGATTCGATATCCTTGCGGGCGGGGGCTGCACCTCCCGACAATTGTTCCAGCGAACGCTTGGCCACTTCGCGTTGCAACGACGTGCTGGCACTGGACAACAGCGGAGCCATCAGCGTTTCCAGCGAATCGGGCGTGGCGACGTTGCGTAACAGGTACAAAGCCTCGACCTGCAATTTCAGGCTGTTGGAACGCCATGCAGCCAGCAACGGACCCTCGGCATCACTGCCAAACCGGGCAATCGCCTCGCGTATTCTCGACCAGTGCGGTTTGAATTCTTCCTTGACCAGCGTTTCCACCAGGGCGGCGGCTCCGATATCCCCCAGCAGCTTGAGATTGTCCAGCGCTTGGCTGCGCTCGTAGAGGTCGTCGTTGGTGACTTGTGTGACCAGAGTCGCAATCCGTTGTTCGTCGTTGGCCCAGGCCTCGGCGCCATCAACCACTCGCCGGCCCAATTCGCGGCCGCCGGGTTGCAGACCCGGGCGTACGCCGATCCGGAACAGCTCATCGGGTCCTGCATCGCGGTACAGCTGAAACAACTGCTCGTTGCTCAGTTCCATCGCGGCCACCTGATCCAGAAACGGTCTGGCCAGGTCATCTCGATCGAGATTCAACAACAATCCGATCACGCGGACGATCTCTTCCGGCGTGCGGGGATTGGAATTGACGATGATTCGCGTCGTGTTGTCCAGCGGCGCCGTCAGCGCCGGTTCGCCTTCGCCGGGTTGCCTGGCGGGCGCGGGTGCCGGGGCCACTTCGGGTTCCGCCGCCGGTTCGTCAAAGGGACTGGCGGTGTTGAAAGGATTCTCGTCCTGCGACGAGTTGTTCTCGAAGGGATTGTTTTGGCCTGCAGCCGTGCCGGCAAGTGCCAGCCAGCAAACCGCCAGAGGCAGGACTAGTCGATGGAAAACGGCTGGTTTCATTGATTCATTTATCGACTGGCCCGAATAGCGAATTCAACATCCGGGTTGACGGTTTGATTGTGCGAGCCCGTTTTCGGGCCTGCGGCTCCGTTACCGCGCGCAACCCTGCCGTGGCAAATTCAGTGCGATCCGTCAGGTCCCATGATAAACAGGCGACTTGCAAAGTGCTGTCCCGGGACGGATTTTTTTCCAGGTCACGAAGCCCTCGCCAGTCACCATGTGATACCACCGAATCGGTATTTTCGGCATAACTGCAACCCGGAGTGTTGCAGGCTAGCACAATCCATATGGCCGCACTTCGCCGAGGCCCTCTATAATCCGGGACCGATGTGGGGCAGGATTCCAGCCTGCCATGGATCTTACCTCGGCAGGCAAGACGCCCTCCCCACGGCGACGGCGGGCTGGACGCTCGTCCCATGAGACGCGAAAACGGCAGGCCAAATGCCTGCCTCCACGATGGAAAAAGGAGTTTCCTCGATGACCAGGGCCGCACGCACGATTGCGATCATCAACCAAAAAGGCGGAGTGGGCAAAACGACTTCCGCCGTCAATCTCAGTGCCGCACTGGCGGCCAACGGCCAGCGAGTCTGGCTGATCGACCTGGACCCGCAAGCCCACGCGTCGCTGCATCTGGGGCTGTCGGTGCTCGATGGCGAAGCCTCCATCTATCAGGTACTGACGGAACAGACACCGATCGCCGAAGTGCGGATGCGGGCCTGCGACAATTTGTGGGTCACCCCGTCGCATCTGGATCTGGCGGCTGCGGAAATGGAACTGGCTGGCGAAGTCGGTCGCGAAATGATTCTGCGTGATCGCCTGGCGAGAGACGCCGCGGAATTCGATTATGTGATCCTGGATTGCCCGCCGTCGCTGGGTATCCTCACGACCAATGCACTGACCTGTTCCAGCGAAGTCTTCCTGCCGTTGCAACCGCACTTTCTGGCCCTGCATGGACTGAGCAAATTGCTGGGCACCATGGACATCGTCGCCAAAAGACTCAACCGCGGTTTGAAACTGTCCGGTGTGCTGTATTGCATGGCGGAGACTTCAACACGTCTGGCCAATGAAGTAATGGGGGATGTGGATGAGTTTTTCCAGCGGGAAAGGCAGCAGCGAACGATCTGGGCCGGAGCCAAAATTTTCGATACCAGGATTCGCAAGAATGTGCGGTTGGCTGAAGCTCCCAGTTTTGGCCAGTCGATTCTGGAATACGCACCAGCTTCCCATGGCGCCGAAGACTACCGGGCTCTGGCCAGCGAGGTGTTGGCGATGCAGGTCGATACGGCAACGATGCGCGAGCACCTGAACCGCCGCGCCGCCTAGCGGAGTTCCTTCTTCCTTGGGGAGAATCCCAACGCGCCGGGAGAAGGCCGGGTCCGCGAATCCCGCTCGTGGTCGCGTAGCTTTGCATCTTGCGCTACAGGTTTGAGCCTCACCCTCTCTCGTGTCGGCTGAGCTCACGGCCGAAGCCCGAGGCACTGCCCTTTAATTCCCATTTGGGCCAGGAACTTGTGAGCCGCAGGGCGCTAGTGCAACAAACAGTATTTTCTGTTCCACCAAAACAAAAGCTTTCCCAACTTACCCTCCCGTTGGGGCTCTTCGGGGAATTTAGTGGCAAATTCTCGTGACCCTCCCGCCGGGAGGGTCGCCAATCCCGACCT
>CAMYKF010000089.1 GCA_947258905.1 uncultured Pirellulaceae bacterium
ACCTGTGGCATCTACGGTTTGTTCTGGCAATACAAACAGATGGCCGCGCTTAACGACTTTCTGGGATACAAGGAATACGATTTCTGGATGTGGTTTCTGTTGTCGATCATTACCTGCGGCATCTTTGCCATGTATTACGAATACAAAATGGCGGACAGTATCAATCAGATCAAGCAGGGCCGCGGTCGACATGCCGATCCGAATTTGCCATTGATCTGTTTGTTCCTCAGTATCTTTGGATTGGGAATCGTGTCTCTCGCCATTCAGCAAAACGAAATCAACCTGTTTTACAATGTCTCGGCCGACTATTGATGAGATGTGGCTGGCCCGTATCTTCCTGATCGGCGTCGCCACGACTGGATTGCTGACCTGCAGCCTTGGCATCCAGCCGGGCGATGTGCGGTTGATTCCTTGCCCGTTTCACAGTGTGACCGGCATTGAATGTCCCGGGTGCGGAATGACCCGGGCGTGCACCGCTGTTGGGCAGGGGCAATTGGGCCAAGCATGGCACCATCATCCGCTGGTGTTCGGTTTGATCATTCTCGCGATCGGTTTTGCCCTGATGCCCGCTCTCTGCCGGCAAGGCTGGGAGCGGCTGCACCGGGGGTGGCAGGTCGCAATGCTGGGCCTCGCCACCACTGTGGTGCTCGGCGTCTGGCTGTTCCGGGTTGTCACCTGACGGATCGTTTGTTCGTGGGTGGCAGGCTTCCAGTCACTCAATACTGATTGGCGGCAGATATCTGTCTCACGAGAGATGCGCGCCCGCGCGTCGACCACTTCTAGCGGTTTTGCCGGTCAAGTGCACTGTTGAGCGTAAGGACCAGGCCCATTTCCGGTTCGCCGGCGCCGCAGGCTGCGTTATGTGCGGGTGGTACTGAATGATCCGGCGGGGTTGTGATTTCCGTTCCCCACAAATCGCAAAAATTCAACACGCTTTGCCCAGGCGAATCCTACGTTTCAGCGTTAACCAGTTTTTAGCCACGGGCGATTGCCAGTAGCGGTAAGCCCGGGGCCTCAACATCCAGGAATCAGCAATATGTATTCCAACAGCCCCAATCAGTTCCTCTCCGAAGCGGTTCAGGCGATCATCGCCGATAATCGTACCGAGGCCCGAAACAACATCGAATCATTTCTTCTCGAGAACGGCGACAGCGCCGAGGCGTGGCTGGTTCAGGCCTGGACGGCCGATTCCCTTGCGGATTCCGAAGAAGCCATCAACCGTGCTTTGGACCTTGATCCGGAAAACAACATCGCGATTGCCGGACTCAGCTGGATCAGCGGGCTGCACACCCTTGCAGAACGCCAGATCGAAACCGATCGCCAGGCAGAACTGGAGCGTTTGGAAGCCGAACGATTGGAAGCCGAACGACTGGAACAGGAACGACTGGAACAGGAACATCTGGAAGCCGAGCGTCTGGAACAAGAGCGTCTGGAAGCCGAGCGTCTGGAAGCCGAGCGTCTGGAAGCCGAGCGTCTGGAGCAAGAGCGTTTGGAGCAAGAGCGTTTGGCGGCTGAGGAAGCCGAGCGTCTGGAGCAGGAACGTCTGGAAGCCGAAAGCCTCGAGCAAGAACGTCTGGCGGCTGAAGAGGCCGAGCGTCTGGAGCAAGAGCGTTTGGCGGCTGAGGAAGCCCGGCTTCTGGAGGTTGAGCGACTGGAACAGGAACTACTGGATGCCGAACAGGCTGGCAGCGAACATCAACTGGCCGCCGAAGTCGCCAGCATGGACGTCGAGGCCGACTTGCAACAAACCATTGAAGGTCTGGCTGACGAAGTGCGTGAGGAAGTCCGCAACGAAGCGGTTTCCTCGGACGACCTGCCTCCGCTGCAGGGCGATCGCCAGTATGTCGTGCTGGCCGTCGATGACAGCCCCACGATTCGCAAACTTGTTTCGCTGACGCTGGAAGAACAGGGATTCGAAGTGATCTCGGCGTCCGACGGTATCGAGGCCTTGAACATTCTGGCCGACCAGCTGCCCGACCTGATCCTGTCAGATATCAACATGCCCCGTCTGGGCGGATACAAGCTGTGCAAATTCATCAAGAAGCATGAACGCACCGCTTCCATCCCCGTGGTCATGCTGTCCGGCAAGGACGGAGTGTTCGACAAGATGCGTGGCAAGATGAGTGGCTGTGATGACTTCATTAGCAAGCCGTTTGAAGCCGCCGAACTGGTGGCCAAGGTTCGCGAGCACATTGCCGTGACCCATTCCCGATAAATCAATTCGTTGTCCAGATATCAGACGAGATTTCCCATGAGTTCTTCCAATATGCCAATGCTGGCCGACAACGCTGCCACTGCTGGTATCGTTTTCACCCGCACCGAAGCCGATATGGCGAGCGAGATCGATCACAAGGCAATGGGATTTGCCTGCATTGAATTGATCGGCAAGCTGGAAAATGAATTTGCACGGGCCAAGCAGTTCCCGCGACAGGAATATGTTGACGAGGCTGCCGAGACCGCTCGCAAAATGCTGGAACCACTCATCGAGTTCTCGGGACAGTACCTGCAAGGCGACGCCAAAATGCAGGCCGATGAGGAAATCTCCAAGGCCGGTGCCGTCAGCGACACCTATGACGAAGTGCTGAAGACGCGTCCGCTGGGCAACGCCCTGCTGCGGACTTTCTGGAAGGCCGATGAAATTGAAGCCATCAAGGAAGCTCACGCCAAACTGGGGGAAGCGTTGATCCGCGCCACAGCGGCTGCCTTGTATCACGCCATCATGATGCTCGGTTTCGACACAGCGATGGGCCAGGAAATTGATCAAAGCACCGTCGTATTCGTCACCGAACTTAACCAGTCCTGGTCGTACGACGCATAGTCGGATCGGTCCAGCCGCCAGCCAATCAGGGGCCAGCGATGTCAGAAATCAATCCCGAATCTGCGGGCCACGACGTCGACGACGACCTGCAAAAGGCACTTGCAGCCTTTGGTGATGATGCTCTCGACCTGCTGGCTGACGACGATGACGAGTTTGATCTCGAGCAACTGGAATGCGACGGGGATGCCGGTCAGGCCGATCCCGTGCACCAGCTGATTGATCGTTTCGGCAGCATGCTCGAAGAGGATTCGTCTCTGGCCTATGCCGGCACGATTGCCATGGCCTGTTACGAGGCTGCCGGAGCCCCTCCACGAAGCGGAACACGTTTTGTTGTCTTTGCCATCGGGGACGTGCAATTCGGATTGCCGATGGAGTGTGTTGCGGAAATCGCCCGCTGTGGCCAGGTCACCGCACTGCCCCGCACGGCGGGATGGCTGCGTGGAGTGACCAGCCTGCGTGGCCAGATTCACTCGGTAACCGATTTCGGCCGACTGCTGCAGCGTCACCCGCAACCGGACAACAAATTCGCAAAGATCATTGTCGTACGCAGTGAACAAATCAATTGCAGTACCGCCATCATTGTCGACCGTTTGCTGGGCATTCGCGAGCTGGAGGGTTCCGCCGACGGTTTGCGCGATCTCGATCACCGCACGGCTACGATGTCGACCGGCATCGCCGAGTCGGAAGGAAACTGTGTCGTGCTCATCGATCCGGACCGTTTGCTCGGCTGCCCCGAATTGATGACCTATACGAATCAGTAACAGGAGTTCCGGGTCACCGGACAACCACAACACAAAACTTTGCGAGGCGGTGTCCAGCCGCTTGCGTTGTTAGATAACCACGAGGAAAACCATGTCCAACTACCCATCCCAATCCGGCAAGTCCTGGAGAAATTCCCTGCAGTGGAAACTTCTGTTTACGCTACTGCTCGGCGCCCTCCTTCCCTTTGGCGTTTTGGCAGGGGTCGCCGGCGGTGGCGTTTTGCAATCCACTGGTGGCATCATCGCCGTAGTTGCCCTGGTGATCGGGCTGCTGTTTGCCTGGAATGTGTGGTCGGGAATCGTCAGACAGGCGATGGCCCTCAACCGCACGCTTGAGCGGATCAACGACGGGGACTATGAGGCACGGGTTCAGGAATTGACGGACGATGAACTGGGTGATTCGGCCGCACTACTCAACGACATGTGCGACAACACCCTGAATTTGATCCACTCCAGCGACGAACAATCCGAGGTCCAGGCATCGATTGATTCGCTGGTCGGCGAAATGGAAGGCATCGCCGCGGGTGATCTGACCATTGCCCCGGAAGTCGGAAACAACATGACCGGTGCCATTGCCAGGACTGTCAATCACATGACCGGGCAATTGCGCTCGCTGGTCCATCAGGTTTACTCGGCAACCGAACAGGTCAACGATTCGGCTTCTCATATCCGCGCCTCATCGACGCTAATGTCGGAGGAAAGCGACGAGCAGGCCCGGCGTATCAGCAAGGCTTCCGACCGCCTGCTGGGAATGACCACGGCTTTCCAAAACGTCGCCACGCTGACCGAAGAGAGCGTGCAGGTGGCGGTCGAGGCTCGTCAAACGGCCTCCAACGGACTCAAGGCCGTGAACGATACAGTCGAAGGCATGCAACGCATTCGTACCCAGGTACAAAACACTTCCAAGCGGATCAAGCGGCTGGGCGAATCGTCCCAGGAAATTGGCGAGATCGTGCAAATGATCTCGGACATTGCCGACCGGACATCGATTCTGGCCCTCAACGCCTCGATTCAGGCGGCCATGGCCGGCGATGCCGGACAGGGCTTCGCAGTCGTGGCCGAGGAAGTCGAACGACTGGCAGAAAGCAGCGCCGATGCATCCAGCCAGATCGCCAAGCTGATTCGCGGAATTCAAACCGAAACCAGCGAAGCCATTTCGGATATGGAAGAGTCAACTCGCGAAGTGGTCGCGGGTTCGGAACTGGCGACACAGGCCGGCGAAACCCTGTTCGAGATCGACAGCGTTTCCAACCAACTGGTGGAACTGATCGAAAGCGTGTCTGCTTCGGCACTGACTCAGGCGGACGATGCCACGAAAATCGCGGCCAGCATGGCCGAAATCTCCACCAGCACCAAGGACTCGGCCGAAAAGAGCCGCAATGCCACCGAGTCGGTGGGACAGCTGGCCCAGATGGCCAACGTGTTGCGTGATTCGGTATCGCAATTCAGCGTCGATGCGTCGGACCACGATGTGGTCAAAGTCAAAATGGATTGCGAAAACCCCGTTACCCCGCCGCAAGCATCAGACGTGGACTCCGACGACCAGCATGTCGTGGATCAGCTGCAGGCCGTTTCGAACATCCTCGCCGACAACAAGCAACCTGCCCGCACGCAGGTCGATGGCGAGGACGTCGACGAAGACGTTTGTCGCACGGTCAATCCCGAGAAGGAAACATCTCCCACCATTTCCACCACGATCCAGTTGAAAGACATGGACATGTAATTGGTCGCCCGCGTGCCAGCGACCCTTATCCGGCAAATTTCAGGAGTCGATCCATGTCCTCCCACAAAGCAATCACACTTGAGGAAGTGACCCGCCAATTGCAGGCCGGCGGCAGTATGCCTGCCGAGTTGCGCGAAATCTTCAGCGAGGAAGCCGAAGATCACTTGCGGACCATCTATGATGGGCTGAACCGGGTACGCGAAAAGAATGACGACATGGCGGCGCTGGCCGACGTGCGTCGCGCCGCGCATACGCTCAAGGGTGCTGCTGGAGCCGTGGGAATGGAAGCGGTCACGCGGTTGTCACATCGCATGGAAGACCTGCTCGATTGCCTCGCGGAACGAAAACAGGGTCCCACAGCTGAACAACTGAATCTGTTTCTGTCCACCACCGACCAGATCCAGGATTTAACCAACGGCCAGATTGACGCTGCTGCCGCGGCTCCGCAACTGGTTGAGATATACGCGTCCTGTGCCAGTCAGTTGGAGGCCATGGGCGTCAATTCCTCGCCGGTCGCCGACCAGCAGGCCAGCCCGCGCAAAGCGGCTGCCCGGCCCGCCGCGGCAACGATCAAGGCCTCGACCGCCGGAATGGCAGCCGACGCGTCAACGGCACGAAAAAATAACCAGTACTTGCGAGTACCCTTGCATCGCCTGCACGAACTGGTCGGTCTGATCGGCGAAATGGTCGTGAATCGATCCGGGATGGCTCAAAAGCTGGGCGATCTTGAATCACGCATCGACGAGGTGCACGCGGCACTCGACCGGTTGCGAATTGCCAGTCGCGATCTGGAAAAACGTCATAACACCAATTCAATTCGAGCTATTGGCAGCCTGAATGGCGGGTCGCGAAGTGTTCGGGCTTGCGGTCCAATGCATGCCGGCAAGGCCGATACCACGACCACCACCTCGACGGTACAAAAACTGGATTCACTG
>CAMYKF010000090.1 GCA_947258905.1 uncultured Pirellulaceae bacterium
AACCCGCTCGGCGGTTACCTGATAAACATCCGGAACTTCGGTGTCTTTAGTACTGTCATAACTGACCGGCTCGTTATCGCCCACCTTTTGCCATTCGATCGCCGATTCCAACTGGTCCTCGAACGTAATATCGCCGTTTTCCGCTACGCTCTCGATGGTCCACTGGATCACAGAGCGGCTGCGCAATGAAGATTCTTCGTCAAAACCGGCCATCGATACCTTGGTCGTGGCAATCTGTTCGACGTCCCACTGCAGTTGTTCACCCGTAGTCATGCGGTAGCGCAGGTCAAACTTCTGCTGTTGCTCCGCGCGTCGGGTCGAGCGATTGAGAGCCTGATTGGTGTCTTGTGTGCCGGCTTTGTCCTGAGCCAGCAACAAGGCCGGAGAGCAACCGACGATCAAAAGTGCCAGAGTGACGATGGTTGTCGTTGGGGTCTTCATTCCCGCCTCCTTGCGAGCGTCACAGACTGTCCGGAGTCTGTTTTACGCTTAATCGTTTTTGTAAAAGTCGCCGCGCCAGCCCAATTTCTCGCGCAGCGTTCGATAATATCCCTGACCGCTGATTTCAATTAACTGAAACACCGGCCGGGCCTGCTCGACCAGCACGCGATCGGACGGCTGCAGCGTCGTCAGGACCTGGCCATCCAGCACGGCCGAAGCCGATGCGTTGGGCTGCCGGACCACGATTTCATAAGTCCGCTCGGCTGTGTCGACCACAGGCCGCACGGTCAACGTGTGCGGGTTGATGGGTGTCAGCACAAACGCCTTGAGATCCTTTCGCAAAATCGGGCCACCGGCCGACAGATTATGTGCCGTGGACCCCACAGGCGTGCTGATCAACAACCCGTCACAGCTGTATGATGTCGCCAATTGACCATCGACGTAAAGGTCAATGTATTGCATGTGAAAAGGCGGACCGGACAGCACGGCAAACTCGTTCAGTCCCAATCCGTCATAGACCACCGAACCATCGCGATGGATTTTGCATTGCAGCATCAAATGATCGACCAGGCCAAAGGCTCCTGCGCGAATCTGAGCCAGAGCGTGTGCTAGCTCGTGTGGCTGGATATCCGCAAGGAATCCGAGCTTGCCAAGATTGACACCCAGCACGGGCAATTGGCAGTGCCCCATGTGTCGGGCCGCCCGAAGAATCGATCCGTCGCCACCGAGCACGATGGCAAAGTCAGCCATGTCGGACTCGATTTCAAACTCGGGGTCGTACTGCAGGTCCTCGGCGACAATCTCGGCCGACTCCTCAATGACCGGTCGCAATGCCTCGATCTGTGTGAGAATTTCCGGACGGCGATCTCCCGATCCCAGCACCAGCACGCGGGGGCGTTCATGTTTCTGGCCGGGATTTAGCATGGATTTGACGGGAAGAATTGACGATCTGGTACAGGGCAGCCAGCAAATCTGCAGGTTCAGGCATGCCGGCTCGGCTGGACGAGCCGAGGGCGTCCGGGAATTGTAGCGGACGGGCGCAAGCCCTCCGGTTGTGAATTCCTGGTGAAGGACCGGAGGGCTTGCGACCTGCCGCTGGAATTACACGATGTATCTAACGGCAATTCCCGTACACCCTCGGACGAGCCAGCAGTGGCACCCAATCGAGTGCCAGGCTAACTCCATAGGTATTATGCCGCGGCAGCCGCTGGCAGGTAACCCAGCACTTTCAGTATCGGCTCGAATCGCTGGTTGAGAAGTGCGATTGTCTCGGGCTCCAATTTTGCCCGATGATCACCCGGCAGGACATTTCGTTTATGTGCGCCGGGACAACTGTCCGGGCGGAATTCATTGCGGTAACGTCTGGCCAGCTGGCGTTGCCATCTCGCGGCGGGCTGCAACTGTATGGTTTGCAGAATCGGAGCCAGCCACTGTTCAAAGTTCAGCACCATGTCTTCATAGCGTACGATCGTGACATCGGGCTGGTCGACCAGCTGCAGTATGGGTGAATAGCGATTCAGCAACGGATATTTGCTGATCTCATTTTCCTGAATCACGTACTGGTCGACCGACATGTTGCGGATTCTTGTGCGGTGATCGCGGTCGGCGTCGGTCCAGTCACGATCCGAGTGAATCCAGCCCAGCGAAAAATACTCGGAAACCAAAATGTCACGCGGGTCGCGAATCTGCAGCAGATGCCGGACGCGTTGCAGCCGCGGAAAATTGAAGCCCTCGGTGGAAAAACTGCGCAGCGGTCCCAGCACAAAGCTGCGATCCATCTCGCCGTTCAGTTCTCCGTGATTCGGCGGTTGATTGTGAATGGAGTAAAACGGCATGTTCAGCCGCGGGCACAATTCGGCGAAGAACCGATACAGGAACATCGACGCCGATTTGTGCAAGGCGTGCACGATCAGGCCCTGACGGGGCGGTGTCACTGGCCGCCCGACACGTCCACGACCCCAACCTCCAATTCCTCGTATCGACACTGCATTTCCCTCACTTTTGTACAACGGTACGGCCATTTAAGCGATTTCGCCGAACTGCGGGAATCGCAGTTTCTCGCTACCGGGTTTGACGACGCAGTCAGTTGTGAAAAAAATAGCTGTCAATTGGTTCCGTCCAACTTCAGGTCCCGACATGTCGCGTCTCATTGATCTTTTTCTTGCTTGCTGCCTTGTTTTGGTCCTGCTGACACCGGATCACGCTTGCGGCGACAAGCCGAACATCGTTGTCATTCTCGCTGATGACCTGGGGTATTCCGATCTCGGGTGCTACGGAGGCGAAATCGATACCCGCCATCTTGATTCGTTGGCCGAGGAAGGCTTGCGCTTCACCCGGTTCTATAACTCCGGCCGCTGCTGGCCGACGCGAGCCAGTTTGCTGACCGGCTACTACGCGCAGCAAGTCCGCCGCGACAAATTGCCGGGAATTGAACCAAGCGGAGGCCGGGGTGTGCGACCCGACTGGGCGCCTTTGTTGCCGGAACTGATCCGGGGAGCCGGCTACCGCAGCTACCACACCGGGAAATGGCACATCGACAGCAAGCCGATTGCGGCAGGTTTTGACCGTTCCTACTGGCTGAACGATCAAGCCAGGTTTTTCAGCCCGCAACGCATCTTCATCGACGATGTTCGGCAACCGGCGATTCCGCGTGGCACCGGCTACTACGCCACGATCGACCTGGCCGATCAGGCCATCGCCATCCTTAAACAACACGAGAATGAAACGCCCGATCAGCCGTTCTTTCACTACATCGCTTTTACGGCGCCGCACTTTCCTCTGCACGCGTTGCCTCAGGACATCGACCGGTACCGCGATGTTTACAACGTGGGTTGGGACGCGATCCGCGGCGAACGGTGGGATAACATGCGAGATGAGTGGTTGAATCATGTGTTGTCACCGGTGGAACGCAACACCGGCGCTCCTTATCGCCGCCCCGAGGACATCGAGGCTTACGGACCTGGTGAAGTCGCCTTGCCGGTCCACTGGGATTCGCTGAACGACGAACAGAAAAACTTTCAGGCCACCAAGATGGCAATTCACGCCGCCATGATCGATCGCATGGACAAGGAGATTGGCCGCATTTTGGACCAGCTACGTGCAATGAACGCGTATGAGAACACGCTGATTTTGTTCTTGTCGGACAATGGTTGCAGTTCAGAGCTGATGATCCGCGATGACGGGCATGACCCGGCGGCCAAACCCGGATCAGCCGATACGCACCTTTGCCTGGGGCCCGGCTGGTCAACGGTATCGAACACGCCTTTTCGCAAACACAAGACATGGGTACACGAAGGCGGTATCGCTACGCCGCTGATTGTGCATTGGCCCGCCGGGGTTGAGGCGAAGATGGAAGACCGCACAACACCCGGCCATCTGATTGATTTTGTGCCCACGGTTTTGGAGCTGGCGGGGGTCAACCAAACGCCTCGTCCCGGAGGACCGAATCTGCCTGGTAAAAGCTTGCTGCCGGTATTCCGTCAGGATCTGGACTTGCAACGCGAATCGTTGTGGTGGTCGCACGAGAACAACAACGCAATTCGCGTCGGCGACTGGAAAGCGGTGAAAACCGCTCGCGGACCGTGGGAGCTATATGACTTAGCCAACGATCGCACCGAAACACGCAACCTGGCCGACGCTCAGCCCGAGTATCTGCAGTCACTCGTCGCTCAGTGGCGGGAATTGCAGAAGAACTTCATTGAACAGGCACGCATCGAACCCTGAGACGAAGATCTAACCCTGACACTCAACGTCGGTTCTGCATCGCTGCGACAGTTTGGTCAATGAAAGCCTCCAATTCGTCGCCCCCCAGTCCGACTGCCAGGATCTGGCCGTCCTCGTTGATCACAAACGAACCGAAATTGCGAAAGCCGGTCAGTTTTTGGTCTCCCCAATACAATTTTCCAGAACGTGGAAAATAATCATAGTTCATTGATATCTCGTCATGGATGACTGGCCAACTCGTCTCGGGCAGGTCATCCCGGGGATCGTCGCCCGGGGATTCATTGGTTATCAAAACCGCAGCGACAATCAACTGGTCCGCGTAACGGTCGCTGATTCGATTGAGTCGTTCGATTTGTTGTTCACGATGCCTGATACCAGAGAGAAATTCGATCACCACCAACTTGCCCCGGGATTCGTGCAGCGAAAATGTGTCGCCATTGACTGCGCGGTGGCTCAGGTCCGGCGGAAATCCCTGGATGCCCCAGGCATCCAGCCATTGGAGCTGCCGGGCTGCAAACTCTCCAAGCGACTCGTCGCCCGATTCCGACTGGACCGCGGCAAAGTCATTAGCAAGCCGCTCCAGATAATCACGCTGAAGTCCCTGTTGCTCGGCCAAATTGGTTGTGTCGATTTTTTGAAATTGCCATGGCCAGTACGTGGAGTGATAGTGGACAAGTTGTTTCAGAGCGTTTCCCCGGACGCGCTCGTGGGGGCTCTCCTCATAAATTCTCAGTAACGCCGCGTCAGGTTCGGCATGAAATGAGCGGATGGCCGACAGGGATTCCGCCAGTTCTTCCAGCTGCATGCCGCTTTCGATCGTCTTCTGGACCACTTTCGCCAGTTCGTTGCGGTCCTCAAAACCCAGGGAATCGTAAATCCATCGCCAGCAGCGAAATTGAGTTTCCGGATCGGCGGTTGACTGGGCGATGTCGCGAATCAGTTCCTGATATAAGGGCGTCGGCAGCACACGCAAATTGAACAGCAGTCTGTCGATGGGATGGTCGGGGCGATGCAGATTCTCCTGATACTGTTTCCATCGTTCGTGATGGCGGCTGAGCACTTCGAATTGTCTTTGTTCATCGAGGCCATCAAGCGCAGGCAGATTCAGTCGCGCTGCTTCCATCGCAGCCTCCCAGTCAACCGACGAAAGAACCCTTATAACAACCTGTCTTCCAAATTGTTCCGGCTCCAGACGCGGATACAGATCGTCGAGTGTGTGTACGCCATCGCCCTCAACGCGAAACGCGATCGTGTTGTCGCTCAACGCGTTTTTGATCGTGAATTGACCGTGCTCGTTTGCCATCACGGATTGCCCCGTATCAATCCGTTCGGAATACCCGGTTCCCAGGAACATACTCAACCGGCAGTCGCTCACCGGTTGTTCCGTGTGATAATCGACGACGGTTCCGGAAATCGTGACGGTGGGCGTTAGCGTGACGGTAACCGGGCTGTCCGATAGCTCGCGCAATTTGATGACGCTTTTTCCAGCCAGCTTGCCGTCATCTGACATTGCCAGTACCAACAGCGCGATGATGCGGGGCCGGGCAACCGACACTGTGGTTTCTCCGGACATATCGGCGGGGTCGGTTTCCAGTTCGTACCATATGTCCGGCAGGTTCGGTTTCGGCGGAGGAATGTACTCATACCCCCAAACCCGTATTTCGGCATATTCGACCGGATTGCCATCGGGCCCGACGACTACCAGTGACACCACTCGCGAAGCGGTTGATTCCGCCTGCCTGGGGGATGTATGGTTCGCGTGTAAGTGCGGAATCAACAGAAGCGCAAACAGCGCTGCAGCGGCTTTCATATCGACCTCTCCTATTGCTGCCCCTGCAGTGTCAATTGCTCACAAACCGCGCGGCATTCTGTGCGGTGAATGTTGGGGCGATGCATCGGTCCAGCGCATTTTACCGAGCCTCCGTGCCAGCGACGAGATGAGCCTGGAAGTTGTTTCAAAACCAGTTTCCTACGGTAGCTCGGTCTCTCCGAGACCGAGAAGACAAAGCAAAACGAGTCCCGGCGCGCCGGGACTCGCCTACCGTTTTGAAACCGCCTCTTGTCGTAA
>CAMYKF010000091.1 GCA_947258905.1 uncultured Pirellulaceae bacterium
CCGAGTAGGCCATGGTCGGCGGCGGGAAGCCACCGCTACAATGCGGCGATGAAACAGGAATTGGCGATCCCGTTCAAGGACTTCGACGAGCAGGCCGAATTTCGCATCTATCGCAATGGCATCTTGCCGCATTGGCGACAAGACGGTTGCACCTACTTCGTGACGTTTCGTCAGGACGACGCCTTGCCTGGGCCAGTTGCGCGCGAACTTGAAGACCAGCGGACGTCCTGGTTGAGGGAACACGGTGTTAATGCCAATTCGCCTGATTGGAAAAACGCGTTTGCTGCGTTGCCTCGTGCCGCCCAACGGCAATACGAACGGCTGGTCGGTGTTTCTCTTGACAGGGCACTGGACTCAGGTCACGGGTCCTGCCTGTTGCGAAACCCGGAAGTTGCGTCGCTGGTTGCAGATGCACTTGAATTTTTTCACAACCAGCGTGTCGCCACTGGGGACTATGTCGTCATGCCCAATCATGTCCACGTCTTGCTCACTCCAATACACGATTTTCAGCTAGAGGACATCCTGCATTCAATCAAGAGTTATACAGCTCATCAGATCAACCGCATGTTGGGCCGCAAGGGCAGACTGTGGCAACGCGACAGCTATGATCACATTGTTCGCAATCGCGAGCAACTAATTGCTTTCCAGGAATATGTTCACGCAAATCCGGCCCGCGCTAACCTGCCAAGTGATTCGTGTCTGCACAGGTGCGCGAATTACAGGCTGAATAGTCGGGAACGGCGGTGGTACCCGTAGCGGTGGCTTCCAGCCGCCGATCTTCTGTGCGTTATTTACGGCGGCTGGAAGCCACCTCTACGAATTTTGAATCCCACCCGCAAACCAACTATCATGAATGCTCTTGACGACGCAAAAAAATCGGGGGAGCTCTCATGCGATATTGGATTCCTGTCCTGCTTGTATTCTCGGCTGTGACTTGCGCGAACGCGCAACAGGATAAGACGACGGACGACGAGACATCGTCACAACTTAAACTGCTCGACCAAAACACATTTATGGAAATGGAGTCCATTTCCAGCCCCAACATCTCGCCGGATGGAAAACTGATCCTGTTTTCGCGACGTCGTGTCGATCAACAGGAAGATCGCTTCGCCAGCAACATCTGGATGTGCGACGTCGAGGGTAGCCGCATCAGCGAACTGACACGCGGCGATTGGCGTGACACCAACCCGGTCTGGTCACCGGACGGCAAGCGGCTGGCGTTCATTTCTGATCGCAGCGGATCCAGCCAGTTGCATGTGATGTGGTTTGACACCCGCGAAGTCGCGCAGCTAACGCATCTGGAAAGTGCACCGAGTTCGATTGCGTGGTCCGAGGATGGAACGCAAATCTGTTTCAGCCAGTTTGTGGCCGACAAGGAATCGCCATTGTCCATCCAGCTGCCGTCGCGTCCCAAAGGCGCCAAGTGGGCCGATCCCGCCATCATCGTCGACCGTCTCAGCTGGCAACGGGACGGATCAGGCTACCGGCCACCGGGCTACAACCATATCTACACCATCGACGCCGTGCTGGGCGGTACCCCGCGCAAGATCACCGATGGCGATTACAACTATTCCGATCCGCAATGGTCAAAGGATGGCAAGACGATTTTTGTGACTTCGATTCGCAAACCGGACGCCGAATACCTGCGTGGCGATTCGGAAGTCTATGCCATCGATCTGGAATCGCTGGACGTAACGCCGCTGACTGATCGAAACGGCCCGGACCGTGGAGCAAGCGTTTCGCCGGATGGACAATGGATCGCTTACACCGGGTACAACCAGCAAAACTTCACTTCCCACCTTTCCGACTTGTATTTGATGCGAGCGGACGGTCAGGACAAACGTCAGCTGACCGAGGACCTGCCCAACTCGCCCTCCAGCGTCACATGGGCCGAGGACAACAGCGGGCTGTACTTCACCGTCGGCGAAAAGGGCAGTACCCACGTGTACTTTGTTTCTGTCGACGGCGAGCTGTCGCAAATCACCGATGCCGTGCAGAGCCTGTCAGGCCTGTCGATTTCCAAAACGGGTCAGGTGGCCACCGTGCAGTCAAGCTTCCAGCAACCGGGCGATCTGGTCACGTTTTCGCTGAGCGATCCGGCGGGCGTAACCAAACTGGTGGATGTGAATGCCGATATTCTCGATGGCAGGACGCTGGGTGAAGCGGAAGAGCTGTGGTTCACTTCCTCCGACGGACTGAAATGCCAGGGCTGGCTGATCAAGCCCGCCGATTTTGATCCGAACAAGAAGTATCCGATGCTGATGTGGATTCACGGCGGACCGTGGTCCATGTATTCGGTCCGTTTCAACTGGGCGTTTCAGAATTTTTCTGCGGAAGGCTATGCCCTGCTGTACACCAACCCCCGTGGCAGTACCGGTTACGGCCAGGAATTTGTCAACGGCATTCAGTATTCCTATCCCGGCAAGGACTACGACGATTTGATGGCCGGCGTCGATGAAGCTCTCAAACGCGACTGGATTGACGAAGATAATCTGTTCGTGTGCGGCGGCAGCGGCGGTGGTGTGTTGACGGCATGGATCGTCGGGCATACCGATCGCTTCCGGGCCGCGGTTAGTATGCGGCCGGTGATCAACTGGCACTCCTTCGTCGGCACGACGGATGGTTCCAGTTGGTATTACCAGTTCCGCAGTTTCCCGTGGGAAGACCCGCTGGAATACAGCGTGCGTTCGCCGCTGCGTTACGTCGAGAATGTAACCACGCCGACCATGGTGATGACGGGCGAAGCGGACTTGCGCACCCCGATGACGCAAAGTGAGGAATACTATCGAGCGCTCAAGATGCTGAAGAAAGATACGCTGCTGGTGCGTGTGCCGGAAGAATACCACGGCTGGCGTCGGCCCTCGCATCGGCTGATGCAACAACTGTACTTGCAAGCCTGGTTTGACAAGTATCGCGACAGGGGAGACGAGGAATCGGTTGAAGAATCCGAACCGATTGTTTCAGCGGATACGGATAGGTAACCTTCTCCCTCGGGGAGAAGGTGGCCCCGGCAACGCCGGGGTCGGATGAGGGCCAACAATACAACAGGCAGCGAACAGTGTTTGACTAAACAAGTGGGCCGCAACATACGCCCTCACCCGTCCCGACCAATCGGGACACCCTCTCCCCGAGGGAGAGGGAAATATCAATGCAGGGATTGCCATGTGACTGATCAGCCCCAACTCAAGCGTTCGATTTCATTGCCGTTGCTGGTGGCCTACGGTGTCGGCACGATGGTGGGCGGCGGCTTTTATGCCTTGCTGGGGCGCATGGCGGGGCACGCCGGGATGCATGTTCCGGTGTCCATCATCGTCGCAGCGGTCATTGCCTTGCTCACCGCATTGTCGTTCAGTGAGCTCGCATCACGATTGCCGTATAGTGCCGGCGAGTCGCGGTATGTCGACGAGGCCTTTGGCAAAAAATGGCTGTCGATGCTGGTAGGTTGGGGCGTGATTGCCACGGGCGTGGTTTCTGCAGCCACCTTGTCGCGGGCGTTTGTCAATTTCTGGCAGGATTTGTTTCCCGCCACCGCAACTGCCGTGGGCGTCATCGTGCTGGTGATTGTGCTGACCGGCATTGCGATTCGTGGCATTCTCGAATCCGTGCTGATCGCGGGCCTGATTACGATCATCGAAGTCGGGGGACTGATCTGGGTACTGGTCTCCAATTTCAAGGCTTTCGGTACTCTGGCAGATCGTCTTCCGGAACTCACACCGGCCTTCACGTGGAATGAATGGTCGGGCATTTTCATCGCTGCATTTCTCGCCTTTTACGCCTTCATTGGCTTCGAAGATATGGTGAACGAAGCTGAGGAGGTCACGAACCCGCGTCGCACTTTGCCGCGCGGTATCCTGGTGGCACTGCTGATCACGACGGTGTTGTATGTGGTGGTTGGTTTGCTGGCCGTGCTGGCCGTAACACCGCAAGAACTGCGCGACAGTAAAACGCCGCTGGCCATTCTGGTGTCTGACCAGGGTGAACTGGCTCGCGTAATGATGGTGGTCATTAGCATGCTGGCGGGAGTCAATGGTGCGCTAGTGCAGATTGTCATGTCGTCGCGGGTCGCCTATGGCATGTCCAAACAGGGAATGGGACCGCGTGTATTCGGTTCGGTGCACCCGAAATTCCGCACACCGGTTACGGCCACTCTTTTGATGAGTACGATTGTGCTGGTCCTGGCATTGTGGCTGCCGCTGGAATCACTGGCGAGGATGACCAGTGCGATCATGCTGGTCAATTTCACGCTGGTTAATGCGGCTCTGGCCCGGCTGAAGATTCGCCGTGTCGAGGCGCCCGACGGATCCGTTCAGTTTCCGATCGCGGTTCCCGTTCTGGGCGCCCTGCTGTGTGCCGCGTTCCTGGGGATCCAGTTATTTGCCCCACCGGGTTAGTCCTTGTTTGCGAGGAAATCGGGCAAGACCGCAATAACGTTGCATTTTTGCATCATCCGGAATCCCTGCCGTTTCCGAGTGGAACAGGTCATTCCGATCTTCGGTACCGGCTATCCAAAAGTTTGACCGGGACGCACAAAAACGGCGAATTTGGCAGGCTGACGCCAGCTTTAACGTACCGTTGTGATGCTGCTGCTCGAATCACCCTTGACCCGGGTATCGCCATGAGTCTCTTTCCGCAAATCGGGTTTTCCCGAAATGCCTCGATCAATTTTCGCTCCAATCTGCCACTGTACGGCTCGCCTGATTCCAGGACGCCGCTCTCAGTGCCGGAAAGGAAGTCCTCTTCGTTGACCTTGCTGCATGTGCATCAGTTGCATGAAGCATTGAAATCGATCAAACCGGGTCGTTTGTCTCGCGGTGTCTCTGTAACCGCTGCCCAGGCAGCCGCTACCAGCTCGGCAGGTCCGCTGAATTTGTCCAGCAACGCTCCCACCCGTCTGCAGAGTGTCGAGGAAATCAACACAGCACCTACGTCGTTCCAGCACAATGGTCCTGCCTGGGCAGGCTCGACTGCGACGGCACCCTGGAGCGGACTCGGTTCAACCGCCCTGGCGAGGGTGGGTGGCCAATACAATGGATCAGACGGGCAGGGCATATTCACTTTCAAAGTGACCCGCGCGGGCACCCACGGCGAGGATAACTTGAGAATTCGCGTTTTCGCTGCGGATAACTCGGTCATTGAGACTATTCGAATCAATGCCAACGATCCGCTGAACCAGGTATACCAGTTGTCCAACGGCCTGGAGATTACGTTGGGGGCCGGTGATCTGGTCAGGAATGATTACTTCGAAGTCGATACATCCATCCTGTCAACGTCCTACACCCCGACCACACCTGAATGGACGGGCTCTACCGCCATGCCGTTCATCGGCGGAGCCTACGACGGATCTCAAGGTACCGGCGACTTGACGTTCAGAGTCATTCGAGGCGGTACACATGGCGAAGACAACTTGCGACTGCGCGTCTATGATCCTGACGATTCGGTGATCCAGACCATCGATGTGCGGGCAAACGATCCGATCGACAAGGTCTACTCACTTAACAACGGTTTGACGTTTACTTTGGGAGACGGTGACCTGCTCAGGAACGAAACCTTTCACGTTTCGGTTGATGCCGGTGATCCGAATAACTACACCACCAGCCCAGCCTGGATTTTTTCATCGGCAACCCCGACACTCAGTGGCACTTACGATGGATCCAATGGAACGGGCGCATTGCGTTTCCGGATTCTGGATAACGGCACTCATGGACAGGATGACGTGCGAGTCCGTGTCTACCGACCGGATGGCAGCACCCTGCAAACGATAACACTGGATGCCAATGATCCGGTCAATCAGTCGTACTCACTCTCCAACGGACTGTCAGTCGTGTTTTCCGCCGGGGATTTCATCAGGAACGAAGCGTTCACCGTCGACGTCGCGAGCGCCACCAGCTTTTCCACCGAGCCCAATCCGGTGCAATCAACTGCACAACCTGTGTTACAAGGAGTCTATGACGGCGGACAGGGGACGGATACGCTGACGTTCGAGGTTACTCAGGCCGGCACGCACGGTGTTGATGATTTGGCGCTGGAAGTGCGAACTTCGGACGGCGGGCTGCTGGAAACACTGAACATTGCTGCAAGTGATCCGCTCGATCAGGCCTATACCCTATCCAACGGGCTGGTGTTCTCGCTGGGAGCCGGACAGCTGGTGTTGAATGAAACTTTTACACTGGATGTCAATCACCAGCTGCCGACCACGGTCAATCCTGCATTGTCGTTTGACGGTACAGGCA
>CAMYKF010000092.1 GCA_947258905.1 uncultured Pirellulaceae bacterium
AGTAATCCAGCAAATCCAGCCGGGTGGCCAGTCCAACGATGAGGCCATCTGGGCCATGGTGGTTCTGAATCGTGCCGAGGCCGATGATGTGCCCCTGCTGCTGGAAGGCATGGACGGAGCCAGCAAGCTCGCGCTGAATTGGCTGCGAGGCGCTATCCAGACAGCACTGGACAAGGGTGAGATGCCAGAGCGGCAAATCCTGGATTACTTCAATGATCATTCGCGCTCGCAAATGGGGCGACTGATGGCCTTTGAATTATTGGCGGCGCACGATGAATCGTTTGCAAAAAAAACCATTCCGGGGTTAATTGATGATCCGTCATTGCCGCTACGACACATGGGCGTGACAAACTGGATTGACAAGGCCGAGGAAGCAGAGGCGGCTGATGCCATCGGCATGTTGGGTTATGTACTGACCAAAGCGCGAGATGTCGAGCAGGCAGGAAACATTGCCGAGATGCTGGCCGAACATGGTCTGCAAGTCGACCTGCAAAAGCAACTGGGCGCGATCGGCCAGTGGCAAATCGTTGGCCCGTTCGACAATACCGACGAGGCAGGTTTCGATGTCGCCTATGGTCCTGAAAAGGACCCGGCGAATATCGACACTGACGCAACCTACGAAGACTCGAAGTCCGGCGAACCGGTCAGCTGGATTGCCCACAACACACTGTCGTCGTCAGGTGTGGTCGACGTGAATGAAATACTTGGGAACGAGAAGGGCGCTATTGCATATGCCTTTGCCGAATTTGAATCGGCCGAAGATCAGGATGTCGAGATTCGCATCGGCTGCATCAACGCCAATCGCGTGTGGGTCAATGGCGTGGAGGTCATCAACAATGAGATCTATCACGTGGGGATGCAGGCCGATCAATTCAGCGGAGCCACGAAACTGGTCGAGGGCAAAAACACGATCTTGTTCAAGGTATGTCAGAACGAACAGGAACAAGCCTGGGCACAGAACTGGATGTTCCAGCTGCGTGTTTGCGATGCCAGCGGCAAGGCCGTCATGCCGGTTCCTCCAGCTGCCGGGCCTGAAGAATAGTTCGTCAGGATGAGAATACGGAAACAGTTCAAGCCAATAGCCAGCCAACAGATAACCATCATGATCAAACTAATGCTTTCCACAATTTGTGTATTTATTTGCGGATGGGCAACGGTGCAATCCGCGTCCGCCGATTGGTGGAGCTTCCGCGGAACCGGTGGCACAAGTTCAGCCGACGCGGGAGCCGTGCCCGTAGAAATCACCGATGAAAAAAACGTGGCGTGGAAGACCGAGATGCCCGGACGCGGACCTTCGGGACCGCTGGTCATTGGCGATCGAGTGGTGGTTACGTGTTCCAGTGGTGACAAGCAGGATCAGCTGTATGTCGTTTGCGTCGATGCCAGTAGTGGCGAAAAGATCTGGCAACGCCGTTTCTGGGCCACCGGTCGCTGTTTTTGTCATCCGCTTTCCGCCAATGCGGCGCCGACACCGTGCACCGATGGCCAGTTCATCTACGCGTTCTACTCTTCCAATGACCTGATCTGTCTCGACATGGACGGCAACCTGAAATGGTGCCGCGGCCTGGGCGTGGACCACCCCAAGGCCTTTCATGACACCGGCATGTCGTCGTCGCCGGCGGTATTTGGTGATGTGGTGATTTGCCAGGTTGAGAACCAGGGAGATTCATTCGCTACGGGAATCGATCGTCACACCGGCAAGACGTTGTGGGAAATTCCACGTGATGCTGACGCCAGCTGGGCCTCACCGTTGATCTTTAATACAGATGATGGCGCTCGTCCGTTTTGTTTGCTGACATCGGGCGCACGGGCCACAGTCGTTGACGTGGCAACTGGCGAGACGGTTTGGGAAAAAGAGGGACGCGGCAATCCCATTCCGTCGGCCGCAGTCGTTGACAACCGATTGTTTGTGCCTGTCGACGGAACGATCGCGGTTGACTTTGATGCGCAGGGGAATTTCTCGGAAGTCTGGACATCGTCGCGAGTCGCGCCGGGGTCGCCCAGCAGCGTCGTTCACAACAACAGCATCTACTCGCTCGGACGTGGTGGCGTATTGTCGTGTGCCGATACGGGGTCGGGTGAACGGGTTTGGCAGGCGCGAGTCGGTGGCCAGCACTGGACCACGCCGCTGGTGGCCAACGATCATATGTATCTGTTTGCCCAGGATGGCAATGTATCGGTGGTTCAGCTGAGCGGCGAATTCGAGGATCATAACGACCGCATCGTGCACACGCACCAGTTTGCCGATGAAGTATTCCTGGGTTCGCCGGCGGCAGCGGATGGGGCGATCTACATGCGTAGCGACAAATACTTGTACAAGTTCGCGACCGATCCGGCTCGCGGCAGACCTTGATTCCGGCTACTCATGCCAATGCCCGATTCGATAAAAATTCAAACCAGCGGACCGGTTCAAGCGACGATTCGTCCGCCAGGCTCCAAGAGTATTACCAATCGGGCCCTGATCTGCGCGGCAATGGCCACAGGTCGCACGCGACTGGTTGGCGCGCTGCACAGCGAAGACACCGAAGTCATGGTGGCGGCGCTGAACCAGCTGGGGATTATTGCCCAGGCGAATCCCCAGGCAGCCACCATCGATATCGAAGGTTGCGCAGGCCGCATTCCAGTCAGCGATGCGACCTTGCAGGTAGCTGGCAGCGGTACATCGATGCGTTTTCTGACCGCCATGTGCGCGACGGCGCGTGGTCGGTTTGTGCTGGACGGCAACCCGCGTATGCGGGAACGCCCCATCGGTGATCTAACGGAGGCGCTGAACCAATTGGGCGGCAATGTTTCCAGCACCAGGGGTTTTCCGCCAGTTGAGGTACAGGCCCGTGGACTGCCCGGCGGATCGGCACGAGTGCGCAGCGATCAGTCCAGTCAGTTCCTGAGCGCCCTGCTCATGGCTCTGCCATTTACCGGGAAATTTACCGTCGTGCAAACCGAAGGCTCACTCGTTTCGAGGCCTTATATCAACATGACATGTCAGGTGATGGGGCATTTCGGTGTTGATGTATTGCAGATGAGCGAGGTGGGAGAATACTCCGTCGATCCGCGAGGCAGTTATGTGGGTTTCGAGTACGACGTCGAACCGGATGCCTCAGCCGCCTCTTATTTTTGGGCCGCCGCTGCCATCACCGGCGGTTCGGTCAAGGTGCCGGGCCTGAAACCCGATGCCCTGCAAGGTGACGTACGGTTCGTCCAGCTCCTGGAGGAAATGGGCTGCGAGATCAACATCGATGACGTCGGCATCACAGTCAGTGGACGGGCAGAGCAGGGCATTGACGTCGACATGAACGACATTAGTGACACCGCAATAACACTGGCCGCCGTTGCCCTGTTCGCTGAATCACCTACGACAATTCGCGGTATCGCACACAACCGGTTAAAAGAATCCGATCGCATCGGAAATCTGGCCATCGAATTGCGAAAGCTGGGTGCAACCGTCGAGGAACTCGAGGACGGCCTGACCATCACGCCTGGAAAGTTGACATCGGCAGATATTGATACTTACGACGATCATCGCATGGCCATGGCTTTATCACTGGTTGGCTTGCAACAGCCCGGTGTGGTCATCCGAGATCCGGGTTGCGTAGGCAAAACCTACCCCGGATTCTTTGCAGATCTCGCCCGCGTGACTCAATCAGCGTAGCGGAACTCGGCAACCGCCAATCCCATCGCAATTCGTAATTTGACACAAGTCATTCAATGGCAAGCCGCAGGCGACGGTGTTCGCAGGTAGTCGCCGTCGCATGCGGCTCTCCGTCAAACACGGTTTTGGCGCTGCAGTGTTATGGAGCCCGACCGTTTGGGCTGGCGTAAACGGCTCGACTATGCCATGAATTAACATCTGTGCAGACCGGTAATCACGAAGTATGCATCGTGCAGTTGTCGCGAAATAGGTGCCGTGCAGTTCATCGAAATCAGCAACGACAGAAAAGGCAGTAGACCATGACCAGGCATTCATCACGAGAAACGGAGCACTCGGAACCCACCACACCCACAGAACCAACCACACCCACGGAGCCCACTACGCCCACGGAGCCTGCAAACCCCGCTGAATCGAACCCGCCAGCCGATTCGACCGCGACGACACCAACAAGATTGCCGACAAAGCCCACCATTGCAACGAAACCGGCAAAAACCACGGTTCCCACACTGCCATCCACAGGCCAATACCCAACGTCTGGCCGGCCAGCCGAATCGGGACGAGGCAGAAATTCGCGTGAATAGGAAACGCCGGTGACGCCACTCCATTGCGGTCACATTTTCCGGAGCGTCAATGGTCCGTCTATTCATTCCAGCTGCTTATCGCAGCGCACCTATGTGGCAAGGTTTTGCGCCCACAGGGCGGCCATCGTCAGGCAAAAGTGTGGCCGCACACGCACTTTTTTTTGCGAACGTGTTGCGACAACCTGCATTTGGGACAGGTCTTTTGCCAGCGTGTTGAAGCTCGGGGAGCCTTCGTTTGGGCTGTCCCAGCCTTTGCCTTTTCTTCCTGTAGCCGGGATCTGCGCTCTTCGTCACCCTGTTTGACAGCGCATTGGGGATGGATTCCCGCGGCCGAATAGCTGGACTTGCCGCAAACCGGGCAGATTTTGGGAAGGGCTCGATCGAATAATGGTTGTGGTTTGGATTCAGACATAACCAGGGTGAAACCGAGGGCCCGTCGTTGCGACGGGCACTCAAGTGACGTTGTCAAAGATTAGTTGCTGCCAACAGGCTGGACTCGCTCGGCACGGGGGCCCTTGGGGCCGCTGCCAAGGTCGTAGCTGACGGATTGGCCCTCGCGCAGTTGTTCAAATTGACTTCCTTCGACTGCGGAACTGTGAAAGAACAGCTCCTCTCCGCTTGGAGTTGTGATGAAGCCAAAGCCCTTTTGTGTAATTTTCTTGATCGTACCTTCTGCCATTTCCTTACCTGCTTTTCTCTCTATCGGGTTGTTGGCAATCAGGGGCACACGAACTTCCGTATGCTGACTTCGATCGCCTGAAATGCTTTTTCGAGCCAGTGGGTGACCACCGGCGGTTGCGCCTCAGTTAAATCCGCTCCGTCGCCCAAAGAACGGCAAACACAAGCGTTACCAGACACATAACAATAAAGGGCTTGTAGCCCCAATCTCGGCTGTGATTCCATCCAGGGATTGTAAACATGACGCCACACATTGAGGCCAGCGTCCATAAGAATCCGGTCATCGCAGCTTGCTCCTTGCTGGTTGGTTGCCCCCCGACGTTTTCAGTTCAATGAAACCAGATTCTCGCGAACAGGCATGTTGTTGCACTTGTTCGATCAATACATTTTTTTGCAGAACCGTCATGTCAGCACTTGTTCAATGGTTAAACTGCGGAAGACAGTTAGCGCGGCAGATTCATGCCGCCCCAAAAAGCCACTAAAACTGGCTTGTGATCAAGCCAGCTCCCGTCCGAACAACAAGAAATTTCGGAGCGGATTCAGGTTAAAGAAGAAGTGTGTCGTTTCCGGCGATACGACAATCCATTCTTGAAGCTGAAGACGAAAACTACTCGCCTGTCGAGAAATGGGGTCCAGCCCAATGATAAATCCCGGTGATCGGAACCTGTTGGCCTGCAGGGCGCTTCTTATTGTCCGATCACATTGACCCGGCTACTTTCAAGGAAAGTTGGTCAAGTGTCATTCAAAGGCTACACCCATGTTTGTCATGAAACTAGGGCAAATAGTGGATAGCAGCCAAATGTGGGCAGTTTGTTGTCGGATTCTCTGGTCATTCGTTCTTTGACTGGATATTAACATGTGCTCCCTTGCCGGCCACGAAGGAAGTCGCCCAAGTTGACCATTCGACGCACGAGAGTGTTTTCGGTCATTTGACACAGTACATTACGAAAAAGCACTGGCTATTGCCCGGGCGGTATTGAACTTGAACGGGCGGCCTCCATCCCGGCGCGCCGGGATCATCTAAAGAATCGTGTTGGATTGGCGTTGTAGAGCGGCCTCCACGATGTCAATCCAAAGAGGCTCTTCACGGAATTTAATGGCAAGTTTTCATTTGCTGGAATACCTCAGCCCCTGACCCTCCCCCCGGGAGGGTCGAAATCCCGATTCGATCGGGATGAGGGGAGGGTTGTTTAAGATCGTGCACGATCGGAATGCGTTCCCGCGCCAGTATTGCTGCGCCTGACGACTGGTAGTCCAGATTAAGGGGGGGCGAAGTCAGTGATGTAGGGTCCGATGGGATGTTGTCGCCGGAATTTGAGA